>CAZPVR010000067.1:0-1517 GCA_964590365.1 uncultured archaeon | reverse complement strand
GTTTAAAATCTGTATGGGTAGCATCATTTACGATAATTCCAAGAAGTGAAATTAAAAGGCCTGGTAGCTCAAGCGTAAAAATTTAACTTCAAATAATAAAAAAATAAAGGAGGATGGAAATGGGACTCAGCGAGATAGAAGAAATTTTGAAAGGGCGGAAAGAAGGGGAAGTTTTGATTAGAGGATGGCTTCATCATAAAAGGAGCTCTGGGGGAATAGCTTTCTTTTTAATAAGAGATGGAAGCGGAGTAATTCAGTGCACTTTGAAAAGAGATGTCTTGGGGGAGAAGTTTGATGAAATAGAAAAACTTCCTGTTGAATCTGTTGTTGAAGTAGAAGGGGAAGTTAAAAAGGATGAGAGAGCTCCTGGAGGATATGAGATTTCCGCAAGCGATATAAAAATAGTTTCAAAAGCAGAGGAAGGATTTCCCATAGCAAAAAAATATCATGGCCCGGATTTTTTGCTCAATTATAGGCATTTATGGATAAGGAGCGAAAAAATGCAAGCTGTATTAAAGTTCAGAGCAAAATTTTTAAAAATAGCAAGAGAGTGGTTTGAGAAGAATGGTTTTACGGAGTTCCATTCTCCTATTTTCACTGCAACTGCATGCGAAGGAGGGGCAACTTTATTTCCCGTTAAATATTTTGATAGAGAAGTTTTCTTAACTCAAAGCTGGCAGCTCTATGCTGAAGCAGGGATAGCAAGCTTGGGAAAAATTTACACAATAGCTCCTTCATTCAGAGCTGAGAAATCAAGGACAAGAAGGCATTTAACAGAATATTGGCATTTGGAAGCAGAAATGCCATTTTGCGATTTTGAATGTTTAATTGAAACAATAGAGGATTTCATAACTTATGTTTGTCATCGAATTGTACAAGAAGCAAAGGATGAGCTGAAGAAATTTAAGAGGAGTGAAGAAGATTTGCTAAAAATAAAAAAGCCTTTTCCGAGGATAACTTATTCAGAGGCTATAGAAATTTTGAAGAAGGATGGAATAAAAATTGAATGGGGTCAGGATTTGGGTGCTGATGAAGAAAAGGCCTTAACAAAACATTTTGATGTTCCATTTTTTGTAACTCATTATCCTAAGGGGATAAAAGCTTTTTACCATAAACCTGATCCGAAGGATGAAAGAGTTACTTTAAGCGTTGATTTGCTTGCTCCTGAAGGTTATGGTGAAATAATTGGAGCTGGTGAAAGGATTGAAGACTTAAATACTCTTTTGAAGAGAATTGAAGAGGAAAAGTTGAAAAAGGAAGATTATGAATGGTACTTGGATTTGAGAAGATATGGAAGTGTAAAGCATTCAGGCTTTGGATTAGGGGTTGAAAGGTTTATAATGTGGGTATTAAAGCTTAAGCACATAAGAGATGCTGTACCCTTCCCAAGGCTTATAAACAGAGTTTATCCCTAAAATTTAAGCATAAGAAACAAAAAATTATAAGCCCCCGTAGCTCAGTGGTAGAGCGCCCGGCTGTTAACCGGTAGGTCGTGGGTTCGAATCCCACCGGGGGCG
>CAZPVR010000066.1:0-1610 GCA_964590365.1 uncultured archaeon | reverse complement strand
ACTTTTTTATGCAATTCTAGCAATAATTTTTTTCTATCTTCCATTAAAACAACATCAGTTTCTCCTAAAGCAATTAAGTTATGAGCAAATGGACTAGGAACGTTGCTTTCTGGCAAGAACTCATACTTTATCTTTCCTTTTTCAATTTGCTCCAAAAGCCATCTTGCACGCTCTATATCCATAAAATCTTCCATAACTTCCCTATAAGTTTCCTCAACAACAGGAAAATTCTCAAATTTTTCACAAACTCTTAGCAAGCGGTCAGCATTGAACTGCTGTCTCGCAACTTTTATCTCATAACCTTTATAATTCCTTAAAATCATTAAGCTTCGAGTAGCGCAATGCCTAAACCTTCTTTTTATCAGCTCAGTCTGCCTTAAAGCCTTTCTTAAAACTTCCTTAAGATTTTTTGAGCTAACTAGCTTGACTATTTCTTCCGGCTTAACTCTTTCGCTTTCTCTTCTGCTTATTTTTTCTCTTAAGCTAATTATGTCAAGCCATCCTTTTCCTAAAGGCTCAGAAGGAATTGAAATAACAAAACCATTATCGCTTATTGTTAAGCCAACAGATTTCTTAAGCCTTTTAGTTAGCAAATAGCCAAATGCTCGAGATAAAGCATCGTTAATCCTTCTTCCGAATAAAGTGTGGAAAATTATGTTTTGATTTCCTTTTTCATCGATATAATTTTCAACTAAAATCGTTTTTTCATCAGGAAACCTTTTTGCTCCTAAAGCTTTTAAGAATTTGTACTCCCAAAGAAAATATTCATAAATTGAGTTTGCGCTCCATTCATCCAAATAATAATTTTCTAAAAGCCATTTAACAACTTCCTTTTTCTCCTTTTTCCTAACCAAATCAAACATCTTTCCCCTAAACTCCTGAATTTTCAAGGCAAGCTCAAAGCTTAATGGCAACATTTCAGAAAACCATGCAGGAACAGTAGGTCTTTTTTCCTTTACAGGCCTAACATAAGCAGTTACTCCTCTTGCTTTCACAAATTCATAAGTCTTTCCTGCTAAAACAAAAATATCTCCTGGCAAAAGCCTTTGCAAGAATTCTTCTTCTATAAAGCCTATATACCTTCCATCTAAAGTCCTAACTTTTATCTTAACTTCATCAGGAATTGTCCCTACGTTTAAAGAATAAATTACTCTTGCATACTTTCCCCTTCTTCCAAAAGTCATTTCATTAAAGTCTACCCAAATTTTTCCATAAACCTTTTTCTCTTCCAAGCTATGATAAGCCCCTGACAAAAATTCTAAAACTGAAAGAAAAGTTTTCCAGTCTAAATTGCGATAGCAATAAGAATTTCTTACCAAGTTAAAAGCTTCTCTTATGTTCCATTTTTTCTCCAAACTCATTCCCATCAAATGCTGAGCCAAAACATCTAAGCAATTCTGAGGAATGTGAATTTTATCAAGAAAATACTTGTAGGCTTGTTGAATCATTACTGCTAACTCAACCTGATCATCTCTATCCATAGCAATAACTCTTCCAACAGAAGTTTTTTCTAAGGTATGGCCTCCTCTTCCAATTCTTTGGACTAAACGAGTAATGCTTTTTGGAGAGCCAAGCTGAACAACTAAATCAATATAGCCTATATCTATTCC
>CAZPVR010000065.1:0-1621 GCA_964590365.1 uncultured archaeon | reverse complement strand
AGTAAACTTTAAATTTATTTAGTTTTTCAGGTAAAATTTTAGAAAATATTGTTTACTGGCAGGTTCCAACGTTGAAAATAGCCCTCCAATACCAAGATTCATTTTCAACCTGGACGAAGAAAAATAGCAGAATTTATTTCGCAAATTATGATGAGAGTAGTGAGTCTTAAAAAAGGTCCTGCCAGAAAGAAGCAGAAGATCGAGATTCATTCCTGAGAGAGGTTGTATTCTATGCTTAACTTAGGAAACGAAGAAAGACTTAAACGATTAGAGAAGTTGCTTTAGAGCAAGAAGATGACTTCTTATCTAATGAAAAAATGTAGGGAATTTTATCTTTTAGAAATTGAAAAAAAGAAAGGCTTTTTCACCTCAATAGATCTTCAGAAAAAAATTAATAGAAGCTTAGGATATGTTAGAAATATGATTAATTGGAGGAAAGGACTTATCCAGAAGAAATCAGCCCTGATGGAAGTAAAATTCTATCCAGCAAAGTACAAGGTGATGGAATGAGAATAATTTGTGATTTGCATTTACATTCACCATACTCACGTGGCACGAGCAAAGAGATGACGATAGAAAATTTAAGCAAATATGCGAGATTGAAAGGATTAAACTTATTAGGAAGTTCGGACTTTACCCATCCTAGGTGGTTGAGACAGCTTAAGCAAGAACTTTCAGAGATAGACAATACAGGTATTTTCCAGAGTAAATCTGGTTTTAATTTTATTCTCTCAACTGAGGTTTGTAATATATTCGTTCATGAAGGAAAAACTAGGAAAGTTCATAACATAATTTTGGCAAAGGACTTTGATGTTGTAGACCAGATTAATGAACAGTTAAAGAAATTTGGAAATTTGGAAGCGGATGGAAGGCCTGTTTTTAATGGTATGAGTTGTGCAGAACTAGTTGAAATTTTAATGGAAATATCAAAGGATATTGTGGTAATTCCAGCTCATATATATACGCCCCACTTTGGCGTATTTGGCTCAAAATCAGGCTTCAACAGTTTAAAAGAATGTTTCCAAGAAAACACAAAATACATTTTCGCTTTGGAGACAGGACTATCGAGCATTCCTTCCATGTCTTATAGAATTAGCGAATTGGACAAATATTCATTGGTATCGTTTTCAGATTCCCATTCACCATGGCCGTGGAGAATAGGAAGAGAGGTTTGCGTACTTGAAATTAAGGAACTTACTTTTGATAAAATAATTGAAGCGATAAAAGAAAAAAATAATAAGAATTTTTTGATGACGATTGAATTCCCCTGTGAAGCAGGTAAATATCACTGGGATGGCCATCGTAACTGCAATATAAGCTTACACCCAAAGGATGCAATTAAACTGAACAACATTTGTCCAAAGTGTGGGAAAAAATTGACAATAGGAGTTTTACATAGGGTAGAAGAATTAGCAGACAGACCAGAAGGTTTTGTTCCAAAAGATGCAATCCCTTTTAAAACTTTATTGCCTTTATACGAAATAATTTCTTTTGCATGGGGCTCTGGCGAGCTTTATTCAAAAAAGGTTTTGGAAGAACACGATAAGCTAATAAAAAATTTTGGAAACGAGCTTAATGTTTTATTAAATGTTAGCAAAGAAGAATTGTTAAAGGTTACGAA
>CAZPVR010000064.1:0-1734 GCA_964590365.1 uncultured archaeon | reverse complement strand
TCCTCTTCCCACTCTTCTTCCATCATCTCACTTATTCTTTTAGTGTTGAACTACTATTTAAACCTAATTGTTTGGAAAAATGGGACAGAAAACTTTTAAAATCAAAGTGCGGCCATCGGGATTCGAACCCGAGTCTTGAGCTTGGGGAGCTCACGTCCTACCAGCTAGACGATGGCCGCATTCAAAATAATTTATATTCTTTGATGATTTATTAAATTTTTTCAATTAAACTAATTATCTTTGCCCAAACTAAAAACTGCTTTTAAAGTCAAAATATTTTTTGGCTGGAATTAGTGAAGTATGAAAACCTTTTCATTTCAAAAAACTGTCATTGACTTTATTTTAAGGAAATTCCTTCAAAAGATTTGCTAAAGGGGGTAAAAGAGAAGAATTGATAGAAAAAATTAATGAATTCAAAATGTTATCCTCACGAATTTTAGAGCAAAAATTCTTAGAGAACTAAGCTAGAAAATTTAAATTTCTTTATTTTAAAAACTAAAATACAAAAATATTGGCGGTTTGAATGAAAAGAACAGGGCCAACAAACCCTTACTTAAAGAATTTGATAGAGGAATTAAGGAAGAAATATTTTGAGTTAAAGGCGCCAATTTGGTTGGACTTAGCTGAAAAACTTGGGAAGCCGAGGAGAAAAAGGATTGAGGTAAACATTTCAAGAATAAACAGATATGCTAAGGAGAATGAAGTTATAGTTGTTCCTGGTGTTGTTTTGGGAGCAGGTGATTTGGAAAAACCTTTAAAAATTGCTGCATGGCGCTTCAGCAAGAAAGCTAGGGAAAAAATTGAAAAAGCAGGAGGGAAATGTTTAAGTATAGAGGAGCTTATGAAAGAAAATCCTAAAGGAAGCGGAGTAAGAATTATTTCGTGATAAAAATGATAATTTATGATGCTGAAAACCAAATTTTGGGAAGAATAGCAACAAGGATCGCAAAAGATCTTTTGAGAGGAGAAAAGGTTTACGTTGTTAACTGTGAAAAGGCAGTAATTTCTGGAGATCCAAAAAAGATTATAGAGACGTATCTTCAAAAAATTAGGAGAGGTGATCCGAAGAAAGGGCCTTTCTTTCCGAGAACACCTGAGGGGATTTTCAGGAGGACTGTAAGGGGGATGCTACCTTGGAAAAAAGCCAAAGGGAGAAAAAGTTATAAGAATTTAAGAGTATTTATTGGTGTTCCAGAGGAATTGAAAAAGAAGGAATTCAAAAAAGTTGAGGATGCTGATGTTAAAAAGCTGAAATGCAAATTCATTTATCTGGGCGAGCTTTCAACTATGCTGGGGGCGAAGAAAAGATGGTAGAGGGAAAGGTTGTTGTAGTTAAAGGAAAGAGGAAAAGTGCTGTAGCAAGAGGAGTAGTTATGCCAGGAGAGGGTAAGATTAAAATTAATTCTACACCATTCGAGTTATGGGGAACTGAAATAATGAGAATGAGAGTTATCGAGCCTTTAATTCTAGCTGGAGATTTGGCAAAAAAAGTAAATTTTGAAATAAAAGTTAAGGGAGGAGGAATCACTGGCCAAAGCGATGCTGTAAGAATGGTTATAGCGAGGGGTTTGGTAGAATTTTTCAAGAGCGAAGAACTTAAACAAAAGTTTTTGCAGTATGATAGAAATTTGCTGGTTGTTGATTACAGAAGAAACGAGCCGCACCATGCAAGCGGGAGAGGAGCAAGTAAGCGCGGATCAAGAAGGCATAAACAAAGAAGTAAAAGATAATTTT
>CAZPVR010000063.1:0-1850 GCA_964590365.1 uncultured archaeon | reverse complement strand
AAGTACAACATCCCCCTTTTAGATTGCATAATAGCAGCAACAGCTTCCTGTATCGATGCTGAATTATTGACTAGAAATGAAAAAGATTTTTCTAAGATCGAAGAGATAAAACTTTTTAAAGGTAGTAAAATTTAAACTTCGGTCAAGAGTAGTTCTTTCAAGTATTCTAAGTAGTCCATTTTTCATCCTTTCTTCTTTAAATTGTTTAAAACGAATTTATGATCAAAGATTGTCATTTTAGGAAACATTTGAGGTTCTTGAATATTTCGCCTATTTCGTTTACAACTTTTGAATCAGATTTTGTAATCGGTTTTAAATTCACAATGCAATCTAAAAACTTTTCTTTAGACCATTTTTCAATTTTTCTTGAAAGCATAATGTTATTATCTGCATATCCTCATCTTTTCAAAACTGAAGAAATCGAGAAAATTGCGGCATTAAATAAAATAATTAAAACTCCTGCTGGAAGGCTAAACAGTTGAGAAGAAAAAATACCTAAAACACAACTTAAAATTCCAAAAAGAATTGCAAACAAAGAATATTCAAAAAGATTTTTACTTATATTTCTTGAAGCAGCGGCAGGGATAGCTACTATCGCAGCAGTTAATAATCCTCCAACCAATTTCACACCTAAAGCAACAATAATGGCAATTAAAGCAAGATAAATAAAATTATATTTCTTGACGCTTATCCTTTGAACTTTTGCCAAATCTTCAGAAATGTTTATTAGAACAATTTTTGAGTAAGACTTTCTTAAGACTGCAAAAACTAGAACCGATAAAAATAGAGTAAATAGCATGTCTTCGAATCCGACTCTAGAAATATCCCCAACTAATGCTGTTTCTGCCTGCTCAATTGGCAAAAATAGAAATGCTATTGCCACACCTGAAGCAAAAACAACTGCAGTTAAAGCTTCCATCGGTAGTTTTGTTTTCATTTCAAATAACCAAATTACAATTATTCCTAAAACAACGAAAGGAAATGCGCCTAAACTTATATCAAAACCATAAATCAATGCTAAAGCTATTCCGGGTAAAGTTAAATGGCCTAATGGACCAGCAACTAAAGACATCCTTCTACTTAACATTAAAGTTCCTAAATATGCAGCTACACCACTTATCAAAATTCCTGTGACTAAGCTAAAAATATTTATCATGTCAAATGCCTGTGTTTGTATATTTTTATTTTTCCACCATAAAGTTTCGCAAGTGTTTGGGGTGTTATTTTTTCCGGCTTACCAAAGCAAAGCATTTTTTTATTCAAACAAAGACAGTTTGAAGCAAATTTATAGACTATGCTTAAATCATGCGTAACCAATAAAATAGTTAAATTTTTTTCTTCTCTCAATTTTTCTAAAAATGTATAGATGGTTTCTTCAGCACCGATATCAATTCCGGCTGTGGGTTCATCAAAAAGCAAAACTTGAGGTTCATCGACCAAAGCAAAGGCTATCAACATCCTTTGAAATTGTCCTGAAGAAAGGTCTCCAATTTTTTTCTTTAAAATGTTTAAGTCTTTTACTCCAATTGAAAATAAAACTTTTTGGATTTTTTCTTCAGATACTTCTTTTAGTTTGAAGAATTCCTTAACACTTAGAGGAATTTCCTTGATGAAAGGTAATCTTTGAGGAACATAACCAATTTTAACATTTTTCTTCCATCTTATTTTTCCTTTGTATGGTAGCAACCCCAATAAAGTTTTAAGAAGCACAGTTTTACCAGCACCGTTTGGACCTAAAATTGTTAACACATCACCTTCCTTTACTTCGAAGTTTAAGTTTTCAAGAATTATTTCATTTTCTAGTTTAACAGTTAAGTTCCTTACCTCTAAAATTAAGTCTTTTTCCATCT
>CAZPVR010000062.1:0-1853 GCA_964590365.1 uncultured archaeon | reverse complement strand
TGTGGAAATGTTTACGGAATAGCTCGCTATAACGCTTCTTCTCCCTATCCTGATACTGCTATAAACACGAGCGAAGGAGAAAAGCCGTTTTACATTCAAGAACCGCCTTATCCTTCTCAAGCTTTGAAAGCATGTCCAACGAATCCTTTAGAAGAAAATGAATTCTGCAATTTAACATGGATAATAAATGCTACTGGTGATATTGGAACAAGCTGGAAAATAGGAGTTTTGTTCAACTCCTCTCTTCCTGAAATAATTCAAAACCATACTGATAACTCAACGATTAGCATTGTAGAGTGCTTAGAAGATATGAGCCTAAGTTGGGATAACATAGATTTTGGTGTTCTTATTCCCGATACTCCTGCTTATCAAAATCCTGCTCCTGGAAATTCTCAAAAATTATACAATATAACCAACAAAGGTACTTGCAGACTGAACTTATGGATAAGAGGGAGTGATTTGGTTAACTCTCACTACATAAAAGTTGGGAATTTAACATGGAGCAATTATAGTAGTGAATATGATGAAAACGTTTATCCCTTAGATTATTCTTATTCTTTACTTTTTTTCAATCTGCTACCAAATTCAAATTTAACAACTTATTATTGGCTTTCTGTCCCGAGCGTATATGCAGGAATTTATAGAGGAACTATAATTATATGTGGTAATTATTCAAGCTATTGTGATTGATATGAAAAAAATTGTAATGATACTTACGTTTTTAATTCTAATTCCTTTAGCAGAGGCGGTAGGCTCCTTACAAAAAAAAGATTTTGCAGAAATGGGAAAGGGTGAAACAGAAATTTTTGAAATAATTTTTTGGAATGTTGATAATGTTTCTTATCCCATAAAAATTGAATTGAAGGGAAAAGCTGAAGGCTTTTTCGTTTTTATAGAGCCTAAAGAATTTGTTCTTCCTCCTTCTAAAATAGGGCCTCCTTACGAAGAAGGAGAGTATGTTGCATTACCTGCAGGGAATGTAAAAGCATTTCCAGTTAAGATAATAGTCAAAAATTTTAATGCTACTCAAGGAGAACATGAAATTTTAATTTCAGCTTTGATAGGAAGCGAAAAAGAAAAAGTTTCATTTTTGATGGAAAAAGGCTTTAAATTGAGAATAAAAGTTAATTCTTCGCAGGAAACAAAATTTGAGGAACCAAACATATTCTTGCCCTTGAACATTTCTCCACCTGAAAAAATTCTCGACTTATCAATCCCAATTTATGTTTCCTTAATTTTCTTGTTCATAATAATTTCGATAAGAATTTATAAACGTGCTTAGCTCTTATTTTTTATTTTTCAAAAATATTATTATGGAAGAAAGCTTAGAAGAACCTTCTGGAAACGAGGAGTTAAGCCAAAAAATTGAGGATTTGGAAGATTTATTCTTAACTACGAATTTGGGTTTGATAGAAATAAAAAAAGACTTGGAGGATTTAAAATTTAGGATTAGTGGAATCTCCCTTCCTTCAGAGATAGAGAACAGGCTTTTAGATTTTGAAAATACTCTTAAAAATTTGGATAAAAGAGTTTTGGAGATGGAGAAAAAATATAAAGAAATTTCTGAAGATTTTTTAAGGTTGACTGAATTCTTGAAAGTTAAAACTGAGGAAATGAGCCAAATGGCGAAGAAGTTTGATAAAATGAAGGAAATTATCAATGAGTTGGAAAATAGTGTAAAAGAGCAAAGCTTAAAAATAGAGGAGATTTCAAAAAGCTTTGGTGGGGCAAAAGGAAGCGAAAAAGAAGAAAAAAGTTTAGAAGAACTTGAATCTGTTCTGGAAATGGGAAAAAGAATTCTTGAAAAATTGAAGAAGGAAAGTTAATTTTCTGTAATTTAAAGTTTAATTATA
>CAZPVR010000061.1:0-1903 GCA_964590365.1 uncultured archaeon | reverse complement strand
ATTAGTTTTTTAAATTTAACTATATTTTTTAAATCCGATTTTCTTTGCAACCTCCCTAAAGCATTGTCTGCAGTAGAATAAGCCATACTTCCTTATTACCCCCCTTTTCTTTCCGCATCTCCTGCACTTAATCATTTCTCTCCTTTTCTTAACCACCTATCTCACCGAAAATTTGAAGGAAATCTATTTCATCGAATTCTCCAACAAATTCTATTTCAAAAATTTTTCTCATAGCATTAAGATAAACCTTTTCAAAATCATTCTCTATTTCTGCCTTTACAAATATTATACCGACTAATTTACTTATATCAAGGCTCAATTTCAACACCAAACTTTTTTTTAACCCATTCCATAGCTTCTTCTTTACTAATCCTATGCTCTTTCGGTATTTTTCTTCTTTGTATTTTTCTTCTTTTAATTCTAAATCCGGGCCTTTCTAAGGTTACACAAACATCTAATCCCAACATTCCAATCGAAGGGTCGTACTTAATTCCAGGCAAGTCGATATATTCCTTTATACCAAAGCTGAAATTTCCTTCCTCATCAAAAAAAGAAGCTTTTAATTTGTTGTCTATGGCTGAAAAAGCTCTCTTAAGAAACTCTTCTGCATCCTTTTTTCTTAAAGTAACTTTCACACCTATAGGCTTACCCTTCGCTATTCCAAACGTCGATCTTTTCCTCGATTTTGTTATTAAAACCTTTTCCCTTCCAGTAATTTTTTTTAAAAGCTTTTCCGCCCTTTCAATTTTTTGCAAATCCCCTCCACATCCAATGTTCAAAACAACCTTTTCTATCCTTATTTCTCTCATAAGATTCATAATTCCACCATAGGCTTTTCTTTGCCCAAAACCATTACATAATCTTTTCTAATTTCCAAATTTTTTCCTTCAACTTCGCATAAAACCAAAGAAGATTCTATTAAACTCCTTCTCTTAATTACCCCTTTAACTCTGCATATTTTTCCAGCATTTTCTCCCTTTAAGATCAAAGCTAAGCTGCCTTCTTCAAGTTTTGCATGATCTAAGATTTTTTGGGATGGTAATTCTATTAATACAGAATCGCCTGTTTTGAATACATCCTTTTCTACTAAAATATTCCTCCCATCATGCAGATTTAATTGAATTTTTCCTTTTTTAACGCAAGTTTTATTCACTATCTTGCATATTTTTTTCCTCGATTCCTCTTCTGAAATTTCCTTCAGGAACAAACCTTTTTTTCCAACTAAAACCCTAAAATATTTTTTAATCTTCGGAATTGCTATGGTATCCATTAAACCAACAGGAAAAGCATGATCTTTTCTAGGCTTCCAATCAACAAGAATTTCACCTCTTTTAATTATGCTCTTCGCTTCTTTTCCTGTTTCAGCAACTCCCAATAAATCTCTAACTATTACAAGCAGTGGAATACATTCAAACTTTTTATGAGGTCCTGCTCTTGGGGATACTGCAAACTTGTATTTCTTCTTCGGCAATTTCCAAAACTCCGGAACCAAAAGCCTTTTTAGTTTAGCCATGTTTGCTCCTCCTCTCCAAAATTTCAACCCTTCTTTTATCTTCAAGGTTTAAATTTATAATCTTTAAGTTAGAAGGATGGATCGGCACTAACCTTTCAGTTCCATCCGTCCTTTTCCTTGTTATACCTTCTATGTAGACTTTATAGTTCTTCGTATCTATTCTCAGAACTTTTCCTTTCCTTTTCTTAAATTCCCCTCTCATTATCTCAACTTCATCCCCCTTTCTCAAAGGCAAACTTCTAGTTTTATATTTCTCCCTTAGTTCCTTCGAAAGATGGGCAGAAATCATTTTCCTTCTTAAATGCAAAGGAGCTTCGTACAAAAACTTCCTTTGCTTCCTTGGCTTTTTAGATTTAGGCCTTTTCATTTTTTTCTCACCCTATCCCAAAT
>CAZPVR010000060.1:0-2061 GCA_964590365.1 uncultured archaeon | reverse complement strand
CCAACCTTTTGGAAGTGGTTATGTAAGTATATTTAATTTTTCAAGCAATAGTTGGTATGATTGGATTGTTGTTCCTCCGAATGAAATAAGGGATAGAATGAAATATAACATTTCAATCGATACTTCTTCAGGTCTGCTTCGGAACAATACTATACTTGTAAGGGTTTATGCAGAGGAAAATAGATTTATTGAAATTTTTAATTCTTATATAGAAGAACAATCGAATACTCTGCAAATTTTCAATTTGGAAAAGGATAAGTTATTTAACGTTAGCTGGCTTGTAAATACTACCGGAGAGTTTTATTCAGGTTGGATGGTTGCTGCTTCCTTTTATGCTTACACACCCTATTGTACAATTTCAAATTTTTCGATACTTTCCACACTTAAAATAATACCAGGAATTATCAGTATCGATAGCATTACTGCTAATAGCACTTCAATTAATCAATACTCAGCAGTTAAAATAACGAGCGGTATTAATTGTGAAGGTTATTGCGGTAATGTAGTGGGAATTTTAAAATTTAACAAAACTTCTCAGTTCCCTGATACAGAAGTTCCAAGTGGAGGAAGCGAACCATTCTACATAATTTCTAATAAATCTGTTTGTCAGCTTAGCAATTCAGCTTGTACCATGGAATGGATTTTAAACGTTACAGGAAAAAAATATACAGAATGGAAATTGGGAGTAACAGTTTTATCTGATGTGGTTAAAGGAGAAAAAGTTTCAGATAATATTACTTTAAAAATCTTGCCCCAATTTTGTTCCAGAAAGCCTTTCATAGTAAACGGAAAATTGAGGCTTAGTGTAGAATGCGAAGGCAATTATTACTCTTTTGTAAGGAGCAAGGATAATTTTGATCTGATGTATGGATGGAAAGCTGAATTTAGCGTATCTAACATTTCTTCTTCGTACAAAAATTTCATGATAGGTTTTGGAAACGGGAACTTAGATAATTATGGAAGGCCAAACAATTCTTTGGTTTTTGAATTTAATGAAACTCATTTAAGATTATTAAAGTATGAATCTCACACAAGTGGAGAATTAGGAAGCATACCGATTCCAGAATTAAACTATTTAAGTATAGAGATAAACTCTTCTAACGTTTCTTTCCTAGTTAACGATTTAAGATTCGAATTCCCTCTTTCTTCTTCCATAACTTCTTGGTATTTCTTCGCAAACGCTTATAATAGTAAGGATACCATAGTAGATTTGGATAACATATTGATTAGAAAAAATATTCCAGTAGATCTTTATCTAGGTGAAGAGGAATTTTTTGAAGTCAAAAGGTTGGGTTTGGCTTCTGAGAAAGGAAAGCAGAATTTAATTTCGTTGAGGAAAATTTCTAGATTGAATGAAATTTGCTCTCAAGGAGGCTACGAATCTTTAAAAGAAAATTTTGGTATCGATGCTGAATTTTATTTGATTATAAGGAGAACGGATGACAATTCTCTTTTATTAGTTTGTGGAACCCCTTTGGCAAAAGAACCTTTTGCCTTAATAGAAAGGATAGTCGCTTTGGACGACGGAAGGTATGCTAAATTGGAAATGAGGGTTTGGAAATGAAAGGGTTTGTTTCTTTTATAGAACTAGTAGTTGCTATAATAATTTTGATAGTTGCTTTTGCAATACTATTTCCTCCGTTTCGATATACAACTAAATGGGGAGAGGCCCTTGCTTTAATCAAGGGAAGAGACATAGTTTCTTCCTTGGCCTCTAGCAATAAAATGTATGAATACTCTTTTAATTCATCCCTAGCAGAAGAATTTTTATCCCAAGCGCTAAGGGAAACAAACTTTATTTATTCTTACTCTACCACAAACGCTGTAAAGAACGAAATATTCATAGCATGCAATTGCACGCTCGAAGAAATAAACGAGCTGAGTAAATTGCTTTCTGGGTTTGAGATAAACGGAAGGGAAATAGAATTCTTAATATTTTATTCGAGGCTGGATGAAATAAACGACCCAAACAAAAGAAGTGATTTACTTTTGATACTTGGAAATAAAGAGTTAGATGAATATTATGGAGAAATTAAAAAGTATTTAGAGAGTGGTAAGGGG
>CAZPVR010000059.1:0-2254 GCA_964590365.1 uncultured archaeon | reverse complement strand
GAACCCGGAGCCTCCGCCTAGCTCGAAAAATGCATTCGCCTTAAATAGGGCGGCGATCTACCGTTGATCTACCGGCCCATAATTATTTTTTAACCTCTTTAATTAAATAGATGCAAAAATTTTAAATGCTTTTAAAGTTTTTTCGTTAACTTTTACATGATAATTTCTCCTTCCACCAGCACTTGTTGTTACGTAAAAATCTTCTCCTTCTTTCAACTTACTTCCGTAAAGGAGTACATAAATGCATCTGCACAAATTTGAAAGAGAAATTGTCTTGTTTATATTTTCTCTATTTTCCTCTTCAACTCCCTCGGATTTATGAAGTAAATTATTTCACCATTCCACTTTTATATTCTTCTTCCATAAGTCGTACTAAACACCTTACCGCATCAGAATAAGGCTATCTTTCTTGTTGCAAGAGAAAAATGTAATTTCTTATAGGTATAGGTACCTCTGCAAAGGACATCTAAAAAAATTATGATTAAAAAAGGTTTAAAAACTTTTCTCTTAGAATTAAAATTTATGCCTCTAACTACGGTTCATTTCCATACAAAAGATGGAGAAAAGCTCAATATTGGGAAGAGTTGCGAAGCCATAGCAAAAGATTTGGAAGAAAGTAAAATAGATTTTTTAGTCTTGACTGATAAAGCTTTCGCAGGCGAGAAAATTGATTTACCGATAAAAGCTTATGAAAAGGTAAAATCAAAATTGAAAACGAAAGATGTTTTCTTCGGCTTGGAATTTGACCTTAAAAATTTTCACATTCTCGGCCTTTTTCTTAACCCTGAAAAATGGAAAAACAAAATTTGTCCGGTTAAGCTTGAAAAAGTTTGTAAAGCGATAGAGAAGGACGAAGGAATAATAGGAATTCCCCATCAATTTGGAATTTCTGGGTTAGGAGAAAAAGTTGATGGGATTCTAGAGCTTTATGAAAAAGGAGAAATTTCTTCGAAACCTTTGATAGAAATAAGTCACTATCTTCAATTGCTTTTTCATCCAAAGGAAAAGCTTTCTAACGCAAATAGAAAAGCGTTGGAATACGCAATTACTAATGATTTACCAATATTTTCCGGTTTAGATGCTCGTTTTAAAAGTTTTGAGCTTGCATATAACTTTTCTTATAAAGAACCGGAAAAAGCTTTTAAGAAGCTGGAGAAATTTGGAAGTGGAGAGATAATCCCTTACTTAGCTACTTTTTCTTTCCCAATTTGTAGGGAGACTCTTTACTTAATAAGGGATCATGGAGTTGGATTTTTAAGAGGAGGTAAACTTGATATTTTAAAATTTTTGATGGAAGAGCTATATTCGTTTAAAAATAAATTTAAATTATGATGCCATGGTGGCATTTGGCAATTAGTTTAATAATATTTTACGTTTTAGTTGCTAGCTTTAACTTTGAATTCTCAGCCGGCTTAAATTTAATAATCGTTGGTTGTGCTGCAGGAACTTTCATAGACTTAGATCATTTGCTCTACGCTTTTCTTTCTTTTAAGAAAAAAGCGTGGAATTACGTTAAAAAAGGGATTTTGGACCCAAAAGGTTTGATGGAAGAATTTAAGAAAGATGGAAAATTGTATTTTCATGCAAGGAGAAGAATGGTTCTCCATTGCTTAACCATGAGCTTAATTTATGCAATAAGCTTATATTTCTTTCCTTCATATTCATTAGTGATAGGAGTTGCGTTTTTGGTTCATTTGATAATGGATATAGACCCAAGGTGGTTGTTTGATTAAGAAAATTTGGGAGTTGTATAAAAAAGATTTGACGAGCGCGCTCGCCATAATCTTAGTTTTTGTGGTGTTAATTTACTTTTCTTCTTTGAAAGGAGAATTCCTCTGGCCTTCAAGAATAGAAAAAACCTCATACTTCACTCTTTCTCAAATTTCAACTTTTTCCATAATTTTTTCTTTCGTAATCCTATTCGCGCTCTTTCTCTTCCTTCTTTTAAAAGCAAAATAGAAGAAAAAGACTTTTGATGCCTAGAGGCAGGACCTTAACTTAAGGAGGTGATCCAGCCGCACCTTCCGGTACGGCTACCTTGTTTATCGCTCCAAGAGCTGTTCTATCAATTCACCTCCTACTCATCACGATTCAGAGTCAAGCCATTTTTTCATTTAAAAAGCAGCTCTTGGAGTGACGACTTAGCCCCCCTCGCAGAGCTCCGACTTGACCCTTTCAGGCCTCGACGGAGCTCCACTCGGTTGGCTTGACGGGCGGTTTGCACGGAACGGTGGCGGTTTAAAACAATTTCTAA
>CAZPVR010000058.1:0-2256 GCA_964590365.1 uncultured archaeon | reverse complement strand
CAAATTTATGATAACCTTATACATTTTTGTATTAAAGCCAAAGAGTTTAAAATTGAAAAACCACCCAGCGATTTTGAAGATAATAATGGATGGTACAACCCAGAAAATGTTTATTCTTCCGACGATTCAAGAGCATATACAAGCCCCTCATCTTCTTCCTCCACTTCAATAACGTATAAAGGTTTTAATTTTAACATCCCTTCTGATGCTAAAATTAAAAGCGTTAGAGTGGGGGTTGAATGGTATACTTCCAATCCCTCTTATGAAACTTTATTCGTTGCTGTATGGATTGGTTCTGGTTGGTATGAAAAGCAAGCACCAACTAACTCTCAGGAAAGTCTTTCATTCTTAGATTTTACTGATGCAACTTCATGGGATTCTGATAAATTGAATAATTTAAAGGTTAGGCTAAGAGTATACAATTCTTATTCAGGTGAGAGAGGTTGTTATCCAAATTATACTTATATACTAACATTCAATTCTACCCATTACATTTTCAAAAGCCCTGAGGATATTGAAATTGGGGAATTGATTCCATGCTTTAAGGATGGAATAAAAATTTGTAGAGTTATAGGAAAGGATAAGCATTTTGGAAAATGGGAAATGGTTAACTTAAGCGTTGGTTCAAAATATGTTTCACTAACTTCAAACCATCCAGTTTTCTTGCCAGAAGAGAAAAAAATTGTTAAGGCAGGGGATTTGAAGGAAGGGGATAAAATCTTCTATCTTAAAGACGGAAAAGTGGAAATGTATCCTATAAAAGAAATAAGAAGGTTTGAAGAGGAAGGGTTTGTTTATAATTTAAAATTGGATGAAAATGCGCCTTTCTTCTCCAAAAATTTTGATTCAGAAAAAATTTTTGAAAACATCTCTGAAATAGAAGCGATAGATTTAATAATAAAAGTTACGAGTTATGTTGATTACTTAACTGCTGAAGTTTATTATGAGCCGGCAAAAGAAGTTTTTTGCGTTAGAGAAATTGCTGAAAACTATTTCAAGCAAAAAATTGCACTTGCTTCGCTAAATTACTTAGAAAATTATAAAAAAGATTTTGAGAATTTAGCAAGTTCCGACTATGAAATTACATTTCTTGGAAATTTGCAGCCTAGGATTGAAATAAGCGATGAAAACGTAACCTTTAGAAATTATGAAAAATTAGTATTTGAAAGAAGTTTTTCAGATACTGAAGGGAATAAAATAAATATTTCTCGAAGTACTTTATTGACAAATTATCTTTACGTTAAGTTTGGGAAAATAATGGAAAAGGCATTAGAAATTCTTGAAAACAATTATGTGGGAAGATGCTTGCTCAACGATTCTTCTCTTGTAGATTGTTATCATAACATGCTTAATAAAGATAGTGCTAGAAAAGCGCTTAAAAATTTTGAAAAAAGGTTTGAAGAAAATGAAATAGATGTTAATTTTGATTTGGATTACTTTAATGTAAGTGGGGGAAGTTTTGTTGGAGTAGTTAACGTTTCTATACTGGACAATTCTTCCTCATTCGTTTTTTATGATTTCTTGAACGATTCTATGAAATTGGACTTCGTTGGATTAAAATTTGCAATAAAAGCAGGGAATTTGATTAACAACGAATATCAACAAAAAGCTAATACTCTAGAAGATAAGTTTAAAGATTGTGGGAATTTAGGGATTTTATCAGAAAATGATTTGTGTAATTATTTTGGCAATGGCTCAAAATATGTTGATGATTTAGATGGGAATGATCCTTATATTCCAGGGGAATGCTACGACTATTTTGGGATATATGAGGATAAATGCTTTGGAAATTATTTGTTCGAATACGTAGCTTATGGAAAACTTTGTAAACCTGAAAGAATAGCTTGTAACGAATGTAAGGAAAATAGATGTAAGCCAAGCTCTTGTGTAGATAGCGATGGCTTAAATTATTCCAATAAAGGATATGTTAAGTATGATGGAAGAATAGTATATGATTTTTGTAAGGATGATAAAATAGTTAGCGAGTTTTACTGCGACTCTGGATATGTAAGTATTAAAAATTATGAGTGTGATTGCTATTGCGATGAAGGAAAATGTGGCCCAGCAGAATGCGTTCAGCTCCACCAAATTATTTTAAATTCTTATGGTCATTCTTGTGGCTCACCATTGTACAATCCTGTTGCTGATTTGAATAAAGATAGGAGAGTTGATATGCGTGATATTGGAATTTTTAGTCAGCATGTTTGCGACGCAAGTTTTTGCGAATCGGCTCTTTCAGATACCACAAATCCTTGC
>CAZPVR010000057.1:0-2324 GCA_964590365.1 uncultured archaeon | reverse complement strand
GCATTTTTCATTCGAAAGAAATATCTTTTTATTCTTCCCAGAGTTTTATCATAATAATCCTTTTCAAGAACGTTAAGCAAGTAAATTGATGGTACGTCTTGAATTATGCTTAGTATTTCTTTTGCTACGCTGCGAAAAATTTTTGAAGAAGGTAGGCTGATGAGCTCAAGAGGAAAATTATTAAAAGCTTTTTCAAAAATTATTTTAACGCTTGGAATATGATAGCTTGAGGTCGCAACATAAATTTTTTCAATTCCCTTTTCTAAAGCTATTCTCCTTACGTTTTTTGCATTCTCGTAAGTGCTTGTAGAAAAATTATCTATCACTATTTCTTTTTCGCATCCAAGCCTTCTTGCATACTCAGCCATTTTCTCAGCAACATCTTTTCCGCTAACTATTAAAACGTCATAGTTGTTCATTCTTTTCAGCGCATTCTCAACCCTAGCTAAGCTTACTTCCAAATCTGCCCCAAGAATGGCGAGAGCTCTCACAATTTAACTGAAAATGAAAAAAATTTAAGCCTATCGGCCAAGGATCAAAAGCACTATTAAGCCTAAAGCCAAAGGGATTGGTAAACCAGGAATAGCTTTCTTATACTTTAAAACTAAAAGGAGGTTTAAAAGTATTCCTGCGTTTAAAGCGAGCATCATAGAGATTAATCCATTTAACCCTCCTAGCAAGAAAGAGGAAGAGGCGAATAAGGAGTAAAAGACTAAATCTCCAGAGCCTATAGAAAACCCTCCTATGTTTGCGATGAAAATTCCTAAGCCCATTCCTTTTTTCTTTTTTGTTCTTCTAACCCTTACCTTTTTCAGTTCTTCTACTAGTAATTTTAACGGGCCAAAGAAAACAGCGAAAATATCGTAAATTAAGAAGAAAAGGGGTATTAAGTAAAGGGTTGGAGGAGAAAACATAAAAGCAAATAAGCAACCCAATTCTGAGCACGCAAAGAAGCTTGCTATGTTAGAAAGCCAAATTTTCGGTTTTAAAGAAGAATAAATTACAAAAGCTATTAAGAGGAATGTTAAAGCATAAGCTATTATTATGCTATATGCTTGAGGAAGGAAGTTTGAGAAAAGTATAAAAATGAAAAGGGGGTTTAGGAGAAAAATTAAAAGCGCAGAAATTAAAATTGCAAAAATTCTGAAGGCTGAGATTCCAAAAATTTTAAGGATTAATATGAAGATTAGAGTGAAAATCATAACCGGAACTAAAAGCGTTAAGGCATTCAAACTAGCTTGGCTTAAACTTAAATTTCCAAAAGGCTCGTAAGAAGGAACTTCTACTTTAAAAATCAAAAAGTTGTAAGCTAAAATTACGGAAAAAAGCTGGGTTAAAATTAAAAATGTTAAAATAGAAGCTAAATTCTTTTCCATTTTTAAAATTTAGGTTCTTCTATTTTTAACTTTTGCTCGATTTTCAATAAAAAGATGAAGTGCAAATATTATATATATGAATAAAAAAGCATTGCTAGAAGCATGCCTTTTCGTTTCAGAAAAGCCATTAAAGTTAGAAAAGCTTTCAAAAATTTTGGAATGCTCGATAGAAGAAGTTAAAAATATTCTGGAGGAAATGAAAGAGGAACTTAGAAAAAAGGAAAGAGGGATTGAGTTAGTCGAAACTCCTGAAGGTTTTGAATTGAGGATCAAGCCTGAGTATAGGGAAAAGGTTGCAAAGCTCGCTCCCTTGGCTGATTTAACGGATGGGATGCTTAGGAGTCTTGCCATAATAGTAGTTAAGCAACCCGTTAAGCAATCTGTCTTGGTTAAAATTCAAGGGAATAAAGCTTATGGGTATGTAAAGCTTTTAGAGGAAAAGGGCCTTATAAAGAGTGAAAAATTCGGGAGAACGAAAATTTTGAGGACTACTCCTGAATTTGAAAGATACTTTGGGAAAAGTTCTGAGGAGGTTAAAAAAATTCTTGAAGAAAAAATTAAGTGATTTCCATTTTTCTTTTAACAAACTCCATTCATCTATTTTCGGCCTTCTCATAAATTTAAGATACGCAAAAATTAGGCCAACGCTTACCAAAGCTACGAAAATGCCAGCGTAAACTTTTACATCAATTCCCTTTCTTTCCTTCCTACTTTCAAGTAATTTTATAATTTCTTCATAAGCTTTTTTAGCCAACTTAATAGCATTTTCATAATCGCCATTTTCAAACGAGCCTTTTGCTAATTTCATCAATTCTTCTATTTCGCTAATATCTAAATTCATCTCTCTTGCTTCTTCAATCTTCCTTTCTGCCAATCTAATATAACTTTCCGCCTCTTTTTTCAAATTTTCTATTTCTTCAGTAACATTCTGCGTTACGTTTTGAGTAA
>CAZPVR010000056.1:0-2449 GCA_964590365.1 uncultured archaeon | reverse complement strand
TCCCATTTTCATAACCTACCAAAAATTTTGCACATTCCTCAAGAGGCTCGAGCGTATTATGCACAATAATACCTTCAGCTATAAAACTATGGCCGCCGTCAACAGTAAGGTCATATACGTAGTTATCCCTTACTCTAACTATTTCTATATCTTTAACTTTCTCGCATGTTATATTATTTTCACAAATTTTTTCTAATTTTTCAATCCATTCTTTTGGCACATTTTTCTTTTTAGCATTCTTAAGTGCTTTCAGCGCAACTTTTCTAGAACAGTATCCCTTTTTTATTATGTCATATGTGTAAACGTTAAAGATTTTGTCCATTTCTTTAAAACTTAATTTTCTTTCCGTTTTAAATCCTTTTAACACTTCTCCAAGAGGAACAAAATCACATTGTTTACTTTGAAGTTTGAGTCTTCTAAATTTTTTACCCTTAAGAGTATGATTAGCAATTAAGGCCGCATCCTCATTTCTCATGATACGAAGTAAGAATAATTGTGATTTTCTATTCTTCTTAACAACTTCTTTTGAGCAATGTATACCAGACCTTAAAAGTAGGTATCTTATAGTATCCATGAGTTTTTCTGAAGTAGAATAAGCTCTGACTCTCAATTTACCTTCCCTGAATGTTATATCTCCATCACACTCTACAAATCCGTAGAAAAATTCTAGCAAAATCTTATTTGGCAACTTTAAAAATTGAGGGTTAAGATTTACTTTTTTAAACTTCTTGCCTTTCTTTATCCCTAATGCATCTAAAATTTCACAAAGAGCTCTTGACTTCACAACAAATTGCCAATAATTTCCTATCTTCCATTTTCTTTGAACTACTTTTCCCTTTATTCCAAATTCTTTTTCAATTAACTTCATCACCAACTTACAAACTTTTTTGTTTTTTCCTGTCAGTGTTATAGAATTTCCGCTATTATGTCCATCTGCTGCCAACAAACCTAAAATTCTTAAAAGATTTTTAAAGTTTGAAGGTAGCTTAATACTCTTTACATTCCTTTTCCCACATATTCTCCATTTTTTTATTTCTTCCCAAAAATCTAGATTGCATGCTTTACACAATTTGTAAAAGAAAGGGAGGGGGAGAGAAGATAAAGATTTGTACCAACAATTAAGAAACGAATCAGCTTTTATTCTTTTAAGTAAGGTATTTACCGTAATTCCTTTCTTCTTTGCTAATTCTTTTAACTTTTTGTAATAGTAAGTTAAATCGCATACGCATCTAAGTTCCTTTTTAGCTTTAAGAGAAGATAGAATATCTTTTATTTTCAAAGAATTATTCATATCTATTATCTTAGGTGTGCAAATTTTCTCTCCTTTTTCAATCTCATCCACTCTTTTCCATTTATACCCATCTTTTTCAAACACAAGTAATTTATCATTCAAAGTTAGAAGTATTTCTCTTCCGCTATCTGTTACAACTTTCGCTAGAAAATGTGGAGATGGAATTCTCCACACTTTTAAAATTTTACTTCTTCTGAGTTTTTCTCCATCAAATGTATAAGTGTAAAGATTTTCTTTAGAAATGTCCGCCCCTTCAGATCCGTCGCTTAATTTAATATGATTTAGGTTTTTTCTAAGATAACTTTCTACAAATTTACCTATTTCTACTACCTCATTCTCTAACCAAAGCTTCTGATCTTTTCTTAAACAAGCGCCTGCCCCAATCCTAATAAAAGGTTTACCAACAAAATTTTGCAATCTTTCTAAACTTAAACTTAAATGAACCCCTCTCTTAGAATCAGCTAGCTCATGAATCTCATCAACTATTACCCATCTTACATCTTTTAGCTTTTCCTTAAATTTTCTTGTGCTAAGAATTATTGCTATCGATTCAGGAGTAGTTATTAGAATGTGAGGGGGATGCTTTAATTGTTGCTGTCTTTCGCTTGGTAAAGTATCTCCTGTCCTTACGCTAACTCTTACTTCAGGCAGTTCCTTCCCCATTTCTTTTGCAATTTCTCTTATTTCCTTTAAAGGTACAATCAAGTTTCTATAAATATCGTTATCTAAAGCACGAAGAGGAGAAATATAAATGCAATAAACTTTTTCTTCCAGTTTTCCCCTTTCTCCTAATCTAAAAAGCTCATCGAGAATAGAAGCAAACATCGAAAGAGTTTTTCCTGAGCCTGTCGGGCTTGTTATCAAAACATTTTTCCCTTTTTTTATTAGTGGGATTGAGAATTTTTGAGGCAAAGTCAATTCCTTAAAATTTCTTTTAAACCATTCTTTAACGTAAGGTCTAAGCAAAGCTAAAACTTTCTCATCTTTTGGAATTTTTTTAGTATTTATAAACTCTACCATAAGAAGCGCATATTATATGCAATTCATAAAAAATAAAGTTTACTGTTTTACTTATAAATATGGGAGTTTGCAAAATTTGTAAAAAAGAATCAGAATTCATTTCCTCATTCTTAGGCTTGTGTAGAGAATGCATTTTAA
>CAZPVR010000055.1:0-2579 GCA_964590365.1 uncultured archaeon | reverse complement strand
GCAAAAATTAATAAAAGAGTTTGTAATATTTATAAGGTGAAGGCTTGTATTCTGAGGAAATTGAAGCATTGCTTAGGAATAAAAGAATTGAAGTTGGGGATAGAATAGTTGTTTTTAAAAAAGGGAAAAGGTATGAAGGAATTTTAATGCCAAGAATTGAGCTTGGTGATAAATCCTGTTTAATTCTTAAGCTCGACAACGGCTATAACATAGGAATAAAGTTTGAAAAGGGAGTGAAAATAAAAAAAGTGAGGAAAGAATGGAAAATTGAAAAACCAAAAGCAGAAGGAAAAAAAATTTTAATTTTTGACAAAAAACTCCCTTTAATTTCAATTATTGGAACAGGGGGGACTATTGCAAGCAGAATAGACTATAGAACAGGAGGGGTTTATGCTTCATTTTCTCCAAACGATATAGCAATGCAGATTCCTGAGCTTAGAGAAATTGCGAACATAAAAGTTGAGCAGATAATGAACATAATGAGCGAGGATATGAGTCCAGAAAGATGGATAGAAATAGCAAGGGCAGTAGCGAAAGAAATAAATTCTGGCTCTAGAGGAATAATAGTTACTCACGGCACAGACACTTTGCACTATACTTCTGCTGCTCTTAGCTTTATGCTAAAAGATTTGCCTTGTCCAGTAGCATTAGTCGGTTCTCAGAGAAGTAGCGATAGAGGCTCAAGCGATGCTGTAATGAATGTTGCTTGCGCAGCAAACTTTGTTACAAACTCTGATGTTGCTGAAGTTTGTGTAGTAATGCATGGAAGCATAAGCGACGATTATTGCTTTGCTATAAGAGGAACGAGAGCAAGAAAGATGCATACGAGCAGAAGGGATGCTTTTAAGTCTATTAATGAATTGCCAATAGCAAAAATTTATTGGGAAAGTAGAAAAATTGAAATCTTGAACGAGAATTACAGGAAAAGGAGCGAGAGTAAAGTAAGAGTTGATGATAAAATTGAGAGGAAAGTTGCTTTGATAAAATGCTATCCTGGTTTAAATCCAGATATTTTTGATTTTTATCTGGAAAAAGGGTATAAGGGATTCGTTATAGAAGCAACTGGGTTGGGCCACGTACCGACGCTGGGAGAATATTCTTTATTACCAAAAATTGAAGAAGCTACAAAATCAGGAATTCCTGTCGTTATAACTTCTCAATGCTTGTACGGAAGAACTCATCCAACAATTTATCATAACTTGAGGGAGCTTTTAAAAAGAGGGGCAATTTTTGCCGGCGATATGCTTCCGGAAGTTGCTTATGTTAAGCTGATGTTTGTTTTGGGCCATACAAAAAATTTGGAAAAAGTAAAAGAGATTATGCTCACTAACTTAGCAGGGGAAGTTTCGGAGAGAATCGAGTATGAGTGAAATAGATTATAGAAAGGTCGGATTGAAAGTTGGCTTAGAAGTTCACGTTCAGCTTAATACAAAGCATAAGCTTTTTTGTAAATGCTCCACTGAAATGAAAGAGAAAGAGCCCGTGGCAATAATTAAGAGAAAGCAACATCCTGTACCAAGCGAGCTTGGAGAGGTTGATGTTGCAGCTCAATATGAGTATTTGAGAAACAGAAATTTTTACTATCAAGTTTTTAAAAACGAAGTTTGTCTTGTGGACTTAGATGAACAACCACCTTTACCCTTGAATCAAGAGGCGCTGGAAATTGCTTTGCAAATCGCTTTGCTCTTAAATTGTTCAATACCAGAGGAAATTCATGTTATGAGAAAGACTGTTATCGACGGATCAACACCCATGGGATTTCAAAGGACTATGATTGTCGGATATAACGGCTTTCTAAGTTATAAAGGAAAAAAGGTTGAAATAAAGCACGTTTGTTTGGAAGAGGATGCAGCAGCATTAGTTAAGGAGGAAAACGGAAACGTAACTTATAGGCTTAGCAGATTGGGAATTCCTTTGGTAGAGATTAGCACAGGAATTCTAGAAGGTTTTAGTCCAGAAGAAATTCAGGAAATTGCTTACTTTATAGGTTTAACTTGCAAGTCAACAGGAAAAGTTAAAAGAGGGATAGGAACGATTAGGCAAGATTTAAACGTAAGCATAAAAAAAGGAAAGAGGGTTGAGATAAAAGGAGTTCAAGAGCTTGGTTTATTGGCAAAAGTTATTGAGCTAGAAGTTAAGAGACAGTTAAGCATGGAAAAAGTTGAGGAAGAAACCAGAGCTGCTTTACCAGACGGGACAACAAAGTTCTTAAGACCTTTACCCGGAGCTGCAAGACTCTATCCAGAAACAGACATTCCGCCAATACAAATTTCAAAGGATTTGATTCTTAAGGTTAAAAAAAGCTTGCCAGAGCCTTGGACTAAAAAGTTAGTAAGATTTAAGACAAAGTTTAAGCTTTCTGAAGATTTGGCAAAGCAAATAATAAGGTCTGATTACTTAGAAATTTTTGAAAAGATTGTTGAAGAGAAGAAAGTTGATGCTTCTATAGTAGCTAATACTTTTATTTCTACTCTAAAAGATTTGGAAAAAAGGGAAAAGATAAATGTTGAAAATTTAAGCGAAAAACATTTTCTTGAAATTTTTGATGCTTTAGCAAAGAAGAAACTTATAAAAGAAGC
>CAZPVR010000054.1:0-2597 GCA_964590365.1 uncultured archaeon | reverse complement strand
AAAAACTTTTGAAAGTCTTTTAAGTCCTTCTATTTTTTCCGTTTTTCCTAATTTAGCTTGGTCGATTGCAAATTCTAAAACGCTTATGCTCTTTTCATAAGTTTCTCTGTTTACAGGATAAGGGGTACCATCTTTACCTCCGTGGGCAAAGGAAAAAGTTACTGGATCGCGCCAGCTTGCTTCAACTCCGAAGATAAGCTTACTCAAGAGAGCTAAAGCTCTTATGGATTTAGGCCCAATACCTTTCAAGCCCAAAAGCTCCTCAAAATCTTTAGGTTGTTTTTCATAAGCTTTTAAGAAACTATTCATAATTTTTTCACAATCTTTTAATTCAATTTCATGTTTTGATTCCATCCGCAAGTATTTAAAAAGAGGGGAGAAGTATTTTTTCAAATGTATGGGATTATCTTTAATCAAATCGACGCATGCTTTTCTCGCATCTTCAGATTCTTCTGCAACCATGTTTAAAACCTTTCCTTTAAAATCGCAGGCTATTGCTGCATGTGGTTCTACAACGAAACTTTCAACTTTCTCTGATATCCAATGATAACGGCGAGCATACTTATTTAAGGGATTCATTCCTTGCTGAATTACGGCCCATTTTCCTTCTTCAGTAACGATGAAAGAATGGTGATACAGCTGAAAACCATCTTGGAGCGCTGAATTATCCACTTTAGCACACATCCTGCTCGCATACTTTAATTCTTCTATTTTTTTAGTTGCCAAAGGAAAGACATCAGCCAATTTTTCAATTTCTTCCTGAGTTTTTATAGAAGCTTTGCCTTTTCCTCCTAGGACTGCTATGCCCATTTCTCCACTTTTCAAACCTTCTTTTAGAGCAGCGCAAGTTACAGTAGTTGTTCCGCTAGAATGCCAATCGTATCCTAAAACGCAAGCAAGAGATTGAAAAAAGAAAGGGTCGGATATCCTTCTTAAAAATTCATCTTTTCCGTATTCAAGAATGATAATTTCACTAATAGCTTTGCCCAATTTAACCATTTTTTCAAACAACCATTTTGGGCAACTTCCTGTGTGAAGAGGAAGGTCTGCTATGCCCGTTTTCATATTTGTTAGAGACGTTGGTTAAAATTTAAAGTTTACGCAAGTTAATTTCATTACAGTAAGCTTAAGAAATATTTAAAATTTTTTGCTCTACTTTATTCTTATGGGAGAGAAGGGTTTTTTGTTGATCAAAGTTGAAACTAGCTATGAACATGAAGTTATGAAGAAATTGGAGAAGTATGAAGAGGTAAAAAGCGCTAACATAGTTTACGGTCCTTATGATATAGTAGCGAAAGTAGAAACTAGTAACATAGGGAATTTCGCAAAAACTTTAAGGAAGAAAATTGGAGAAATATATAACATACTTCCTTTAGTCTGCATAAACTAAATGCAATTGAATTTAAAACATTAAATTTTACTTAGACTTAAATACAATTGTGGGCGAGTAGCTTAGCCTGGTTGGAGCGTCCGGCTGATATACCTTGGAAACCGGAAGGTCCTGGGTTCAAATCCCAGCTCGCCCATTTAAAAGTTTGATTAAAATTATGGAGATAAAATTTTTCGACGAAAAAACTAAAAAATTTTATAAGCTAGTGCCAACAAGCACTTGGCCAACTCTAGAGATTTCTGGAATTCATATGCATAGAATAAAAGATATTGATCCAAAAACAGATTCTAAGCTTAAATTGAAAGTTTTAGGCAAGATTTATGGAGTAGTTCTAGACATTTGTACAGGCTTGGGATACACAGCAATCCTAGCTGCAAGGAAAAAATCTGTTAAAAAAGTTATAACAATAGAAAAGGATGAAAATGTTTTAAAGATTGCTAGACAAAATGAATTTTCTAAAGAGTTGTTCGAAAATCCAAAGATAAAAATAATTGTAGGAGACGCTTTTGAGGAAATAAAAAAGTTTGAAAACGAAAGTTTTAATTTCATAATTCATGACCCACCCAGAATTTCTTTAGCTCCGGAGCTTTATTCTTCTGAGTTCTATTCCCAACTCTTTAGAGTTTTGAAAAAAGGAGGAAGGCTTTTCCATTATGTAGGAGAGCCAGGTAAATTTTCTGGAAAAAATTTTGCTAAAGGTATTGTGAGAAGACTTTTGCGAGCTGGTTTTAAAAAAATTTTTAAAGCTAAGGAAGCTATGGGAATTGTTGCAGAAAAATTCTAACCTCCGCTAATGATTGACATTATGAATATTTCATCCCCATCTTTCAATTTAATTCCATAATCTTTAGAACTTACTATTCTTCCATTATGAGTTAGTATTAGGTTTGGGTCGCTTCCGGTTTTTTCGTTGAAATATTCTTTTATTTTATACTTATCCACCAAATTCTTTATTACTTCTTCTATTGTGTTAGCGGAAATTTTTTCTTCATCTTTTTGTATTAATTCCCTAAATAATCCAAAATATTTCACGTTAACCTTAGCCATAATTTAAAATGAAAAATTAAAAAATAAAATTTTAAATGGTGAAATTTTAAGCTTTTTAAATTCAATTTAATATTACTTACTTGGGCCCGTAGCTCAGCATGGTAGAGCAGCTGGCTCTTAACCAGTTGGTCGTGGGTTCAAATCCCACCGGGCCCATTAC
>CAZPVR010000053.1:0-2768 GCA_964590365.1 uncultured archaeon | reverse complement strand
GAACAGAAAAATATTTAAACTTTTTGTTCAGCCCAAAAATTCAATTTTCTCAAAATCTCCTTTTTGTGGAGAAAGTAAAAATAGGAGGAAATTACTTCTTGCTAAGAAAGTTTGTCTCGCCACTTCTTCCAAAACACAGTTTTTAATTTTCTCTGAAGCACAAATAAAATAACCTTCAAACTTATTCAAAACATTTTTAACATCGTTTGAAATTTTTACCTTGTTTAGTTCATCTTCAACAAAAACTTCTATTTCCCTTCCCTCTTTCCTTAAAATTAACTTTCCGTCCTTCTCTTCAACCCCATACTTTTCTAGAAACTTCTTATCAAGCTTAACTTTTTCCTCCGGCATTTTCCTGAACTTAAAAAGGAATGCGAGCTCACCATTTCTTGTTAAAAAGTGGAATATCGCCTTTTGCTTGTATAACTTTGCTTTCTTCCAACCAACTAAATTTAAGTCAGCGAGCTTTTTTACTTCCTGCTTAAAAACTCTTCCAGAGACTCTTAACTTTTTATAAATTTCTGAAGTTAAGCATGCCTCATAATTTCCTATAACTTCTATTATTTTCCATCCAAGCCCTGAAATTTTTTTAAAACTTTCTTCAAAGTTCGGCTGATATTCTTCTCTTTCCTTAATCATCCTAATGACTTTCCTTTCCATAATTTTTCTCAAACTTTCATCATCGACCTTCCCCCTTTCTTTGATTAAAAGCGGAAATTTTATTAAAAATGGGTTTGGAAAGTTAGATTTCCTTATTAGAATAAAAGCATTTCCTATTGGTAACCTTCTCAAATAATCTTTGTCTCCTTCCTTTAAGCCAAGCATGTTTGCAGCATCTTCTACGTCTGAGGAATGTTTGGTGTCAAGGCCTAAGTTCATGTAAATGTGAGTTGAAGTGTTTCCCAAAGCAGGATAGCTTACTAAGGAAGGGTGTTGATCGGTATAAATCATCCCTATTCCCAATTCTCTTATTTCTCTGAATATCAAGTCTGTAACGCACTCCATCCCAAACTTTTTTGTTTTCTCTCTGTTCAAAACATGGTGGGCCTCTTCCAAGATTATTACTCCTACAAGCTCTTCCCTTATGTTGCTAACTAAAAGCCAATCTCTTATCCATTGGAGTAATATTTCTATTAAGAAAGTTTTATCGTCGCTTGCTAAAGAATCGAGCTCTAAAACAGTAATTTTTCCTTCTTCGAAAAATGTTGAAGGCTTAATTCCTTCCTCACAATCAAAAATTTCGCCAGTCTCCCTAAAGCATAAGGATTCTAAAGGCCTCTTTGCAGTTGCAAGCCAATTTTTTTCCCTTGGTGATAGTTGAGAATAAGATAGCTTTTCCAAATATTCTTTTAAATCCATTAGCTTAGGAAATTTTGGACTAAATTTTGAGTAGAGCTCGTCTAAAGCTTTTAATATTATGTGTCTTCCTCCTCCCATTAGCCAGTAAGCATGGTCAAAAATCTCAGCAAACTCCTTTATCCATTGGGATACTTGGACTTTTTCAGGAGGGACAAGTGGATTAAATTTAAAAGGTACGAGGTTTCTTCCTACTGTGTATACAGTAATTTTCTCTTCCAATTCTTTTAGAGTTAACAAATCTCGATAGTTCCTTTTAGAAAAATCGAATATCAAAATGGGTATTTTGTTTTTCGCCAAACTTTTAATTAAATTGTGAACTGCATTAGTTTTTCCTGAGCCTGAAGAGCCAAATATGCCGATATGGGTTAAAAGGTCATTTTTTGTTAAAAATAGGGGATAAAGCTCTTTTTTCCCGTACAAAACCTTACCAATTTCTATTTCTCCATTTCCAGAAACTTCTTTTGGAGGAGGTTGTATTAGAATAACATCCCTAAATTCTTCTTTTGTTAAAGCCAAAGCTTTTATTCCGTCTATAAGCTCCATTATCTTTTTCCTATAATTTTCATTTCCTAAGTAGTATGCTGCCTCAAGCTTTAAAGCCTTTTCTCTTCCTATGAAAGGAATAAGCCTTTTAATTTCCTCTTTAACGTTAAACTCCTCCATTTCCTCCACCCAAAATTCTTGATATCTTTTGTTCTATTTCATATTCTTCCAAAAGCTCTCTTAGCTGTTTTTTAAGGGAAACTATATCTTTCCAGAAGTTTGTATTCTCCCTTCTTTTCTCCATCCTTAACATCATTAAATTAAGCTTGAATTCTCTCAATTCATCCTTGCTTGAAATCGTTGGTAAAATTCTTTCCATTTCAGCAATTTCCTTTTCTATTTCTTCATTGAATTTTCTGTTCATAATTTCCCTTTCTTTTATAGCCTCTTCCAATTCCTTTATCCTTTCCTTCAAAAATCTTACCCTATCAAATATGTCGCCAACTATTTTTCCACCAAAATCTTCAAGCTCAAATTTTTCCTCTTCTGCTTTAAAAAGAATGGGAGGTAGAGTCTTTACTTTTTCTTTCTCTATTACTTTTTCCATAAAACTTTCTTTCTTCTTTTCAATCCTTTTAATTCTATACTCTACTTCTTTCCTTTTTTCCTCGTAAGGATCCTTTGAAGGGCTTATTCTATAGGGTATTTTGTATATATTAAACTCCATTCCCATCACGCAGGATTACTTTTTGGTAGTAAAAATATTTAAAGTTAACGAAAGATAAAAAAAGAAAAGTAAAATTTTACATTTCCCTGTAAAAATCTCTTATTTCCCTCATTCTTTGGCTTCTTTCTTTAAGTGGTACAGAAATTGAGAGGTTTGGCGTTACTAGTATTGATGGGATTCTTTGATGAAGCTCGTAAAC
>CAZPVR010000052.1:0-2811 GCA_964590365.1 uncultured archaeon | reverse complement strand
TTTTCGTTGCAAATATCTTGGCACCATCTCTTACATTCTTTTGTTATAGGATCCCTTTCAACGCATAAGCTAATTTCATCAGGCGTTTTATTTTCATCAAGCCAATCATGCCCACATCCTTTAGTGCAAATTGCTAAAACGCATGCATAGTACCTTATTAATTTTTCCCTATCAGGAGCAGGGAATTCAGGATAAATTATATTCCTAATTATTAGGTAATAGAAAAGGAATGCTGCTAAAATGCCGAGTAAAATTAAAACTATTGTTTTTAGTGTTACCATTCTCTCACTTCGGCAAATAAACTTTTAACCATTCCCAAAAAGCTTTTGTTATACTTTCGTAGTTCGTGTAAAAGTAAATCAGAAGTATTGCTAGGCCAAGAATTAAAAGGACAATTTCTATTATGAATTTAATGCTTACCATTCAACATCCCACAAGCCATTTAACTGCTGCCGGAATTAAGCCGCAAAGCATTTCTTTAAATTGAGCTTCAAACTTTGCCCATCCTTGCTGTATTTCTCCACCTGCCTTTGCCATGAAAATATAAAACAGGATTACTGCTATTATTCCTGTGATTATTATTAAAATCGCTGCCATTAAGTGGCCGCTTATTCCTTTTCCCATTAATTATATTTAAGTTTTTAGAAAAATTAAGGTATGCCTTGGAAAACACGAACTACAAACTTAAGCTTTTCTATTATGCTAGGAATCAAATTCTTAAAAATTATCAAGTAAACTATGAAAAGCGTTATTACTAGAGCTATCAAAATCAATATAAAGGTTTTTGCATATTCTATACTTCCTTTCATTTTGGTACCGAAATTGTTGGTAGCAAGCCTGCAAAAGTGAAATATATTAGCAAAATTGTGAAGGTGAAAATGCCTAAGCTTATTAAGGTGGATTGAGAAATTAGCTTGTATCTTTCAAAAACATCTTCTCCATGCTCAAGAGTTGAAATGAAGTAAGCCAGCATGAAAGTTACTTCGAGCATATAAATTCCAACGCATACTAAAAAAACTTCTGCAGGTATAACGTTTTTAATATCAACCGCAAGCATCAAATTTTCAGGAGTGAATTCAGGCCTTTGTGAAAGGCCTGTTATGTTTGTTAGGAGAGAAGCAATTTGAAATAGAACCATTACCATTAGAGTTGCCAATCCTACTGTAGCTCCGCTTGAAATCGGAACTAATAAATTCATCATAATTCTCATATCGGATACAGATTCATCCAAAATCTCCTTCATATGCTCTTCCACAGAATGTAAGGATTTTAGATAAGATGAAATTGAGAGAATGGTTTTTGAAGTCCCTATAACTCCTTTTTCTATAGTTTCTGAAATAGTTCCCATTATTGATTTTATTAAGCGCGAAGGATACTTTTTTATAGAGCCAAACTTTTCGTCGAAAAGAGCTTTTCTTAAAGTAAAACCAAACTTCTTAATGTTTATTAAAGTATCTTCTATCAAACCATAAACCTTCAAAGCTTTAACCCTTTCTCTTATCCTTTCTAGACCTGCTTCTAGAGGAAGGCCGGTGCTCATTATATATCCTAATTGGAAAAGAACTTCATCAAACTCTATTTCAATTTGCTTTATCTCATTTTTTATGTCTATGTTTTCAAAGAAGTGGAAGAATGAATATATTAATAAAGAGCAGGAAATTCCAGCTAAAACTATAAGGCCTCCGAAGATTTTATAAATGGAAACGGATCCTGTTGGGAGCGAAATTAAATAAACACCAAAGCTTATTATAATTCCTCCTACTAAGCATGCTATTAAAATCGTTGGAATGAAAACTTTTTTACCAAAAAAATTTAAAGTGAAAAATTTTGGGTTTCTTGCTTTTGGATGCTCGGAAATGTCAACAATCCCAAAAGTTATTGGCCTTGAACGCAAAGTTTGGAACATTATGTAAAAAACAATTATCGGTAAAATCACATCGTAAAAAAGAAAGAGCAACCAAGGCTTGATTAATTCGGGTAAAAATATTACCATTATTGGAAAAAGGATTATTACAAGAATTGGCAAAGTAATTCCTAAGGTTGTTATTATCATTAAAGGAGTTCTAAGCTGCCTAGAGTACCTCATCATCCTTTCCATGTTTCTCTGAAGCATAACGTTTATAGCTTCGTCCAGCATTTTTTCCCTTCTTTCTTGAGTTTGAATGACAGAAGTTCTTATTAAGTCAATTGCTTCATAAAACTCCAAATTCTCAGTTTTCCATTCCTGGGAAAATTTTTCTAAGGCTTCATCAGCACTTTTATATTTCCCAACCTTTAATTGCCAAGCAATTTTTTTAAGCCTTCTTCCAACAACTCCAGAAACGTTTGAGGCAGCGAAGAGCAAAGCGTTTTCTAAGCTTGGAGTTAACCTTAATGATACGACTAAGTATAAAATTGTTTGAATCAATTCGCTCCCTGCCTTTATTCTTAAGCTTTTTGCCTCAAGGCTTGGGTAAAAGATTAAATATATTCCAAGCCCGGAAAAGCAAGCAATTATCAAAATTCCTAAAGCAGAAAAATTGATTAAAAAGAAAATTAGTGAAAGAGGGATGGAAATTATTATTAAAGTTATAGCAGAGGAATAGATTTTTCCTGGCGTTGTTTTTATATCGCAAAATTCAAGCTTTTCCTCAATTTCCTTTTTCGCTTTTTCGCTTAAAGGGAATTCAAACCTTCCAAGAAAATTGCAAAATCTTTCGTAAAAGCTTATCTTTCTTCTTTCGTCCAAAAGAATTTTTTCTTGCATTAATTAGAATTTGTTTTTTGAATAATTTTAGCTTACTTCAGTTATGTTTATGCTCGAGCAAACAT
>CAZPVR010000051.1:0-2829 GCA_964590365.1 uncultured archaeon | reverse complement strand
GTTACATCCTATCGTAAAAAATTTAAAGAATTCTGCAATAAAATAAAAATTTAGAAAGTGGTTTCTATGCCAGAGATAAGGGAAGTTCCCGAATCTCTGCGCGAATGGGAAAGGATTGCTGCTCATAGCCATATCCAAGGTTTGGGTTTAGAAGGTTTAAAAGCAAAGCCTGTAGCAGATGGAATGGTTGGACAGATAGAAGCGAGAGAAGCTGCTGGTTTAGTAGTTAGGTTAATAAAAGAAGGGAAGTTTGCTGGAAGAGCAATTTTGTTAGCTGGTCCTCCTGGCACAGGAAAAACAGCTATTGCTAACGCTATAGCAAAAGAACTTGGAAAGGATGTTCCTTTTGTTCATTTGGCTGCCAGCGAAATCTTTTCTACTGAAATGAAGAAAACAGAATTCTTAACTCAAACTTTAAGAAAAGCTATAGGAGCAAGAATACATGAAATTAGAAAAATTTATGAAGGCGAGGTAAAAGAAATTTCGATAGAAAAGGCTCAGCATCCTTATAACCCTTACCAGCAAATTCCTGTAGGAGCAACAATAAAAATTGCAACGAAAGATGAAAGCAAAAAGCTTACAATGGACCAAAGCTTTGCTATTCAGCTTATTCAACAGGGTGTGGAAACTGGAGATATAATACAAATAGATATTGATGGGGGAAGGCTTGTTAAGCTTGGGCCAAGCGAAGAAGCAGTTAAAGAGAAAAAGCTTGATTTAACGACTGTTAAACCAATACCGGTTCCAAAAGGAAAGGTTTTGAAAGAAAAAGAATTTGTTTATCCTGTAACCTTGCATGCTTTGGACATGATAAACGCAAGGCAAAGCGGGGCTGATATCTTTAGTTTATTCTTTGGAGGAAGAGAGTCGAAAGAAATTGAGCCAGAAGTAAGAAAAGAAGTTGATGAATACATAAAAAGCTTAGTTGAGGAAGGAAAATGTGAATTGATTCCTGGGGTTGTTTTTATAGATGAATGCTCTATGCTCGACATAGAAACTTTTGCTTTTTTGAACAGGGCAATGGAGCAAGAGTTAGCGCCAATAATAATATTTGCAACCAACAGAGGATTTTCAACTATAAGGGGAACTGATATTAAAGCTGCTCATGGAATGCCTTTAGACTTGCTTGACAGGCTTTTGATAATCAATACTAGACCTTATGAAAAGGAAGAAATAAGGAAAATTATTGAGATAAGGGCAAAATCAGAAAAGATTAAGATAAGTGAAGATGCTTTGGAATACTTAACAGAAATAGGGAGCAAAACAAGCTTAAGGTATGCTATTCAATTATTAGCTCCAGCTTATGAAGTTGCAAAAGAGAAAAAAGCAGAAAGAATAGAAAAAGAGCATGTAGCTTACGTTGAAAAGCTTTTCTCTGATGTTAAAAGGTCTGCTCAGTATTTGAAAGAATTTGAAGAACAGTTTCTTAAGTAGCGAATCACATTTTTGATAAATTTTAGAAGAGATTTAAGGTTTTTCATGCATATAGCTTATATGAAAAGTAAAGAGGTTGATTGGAAAAATATTTATGAAAGAGTTTTCGAAATAGTGAAAAAATATGGAATTTTTAATTTGCCCCATTCTGATAAAGAGATTTTCATAAGTTATTCTTCAACGAATGTTTTTCGAAAGCAAGAGGATTATAAAAATTTAGAAAAAATTAGAAAGGAAATAGAAGATGAATTCAAGAAAGAAATGGATGAAGGAATTATAGTAGCAGATTATAAGTTCTTTGAAGACGGAAGAATAACTATAAAGATGGTTTAAAATCAATTCCTTCAACAGAAATTTCCCTTTTTTCTTCATCAACATTAAATTTTACTCCCAAAATTTTTTCACAAATTATAATGTTAGTTTTACAATGGTTTGTGATTTCTTCAACTTTAATTTTTGATTCACCCTTCGCTAAAGCTAAAAATGGAATGATTTGATCTGCCATAAACTTATCTAAAGCAGCTTTTGATTCTATCGATTTAATCAATTCTTTTGCACATTCCTCCCCTATTTTTTCTGCTCTCACTCCCCTTTTTCCAATATTATCAGCTCCTAATATTGAGTTCTCACACTCAGCCCATAAAGTAATGGAAGTGCCGGGTGAAAAAGTGTTAACAAGCTTAGAGTATATTCTTGCATCAAACCCATATTCTTTTAATATTTTTATTGCTGCATTTGTCTGTCTCTCTAAAACATCTTTCGGCAAAGAGCCAACCACGGAAATTCCTTCTATATTTTTTACTTCACCCCTTTCCGTTAGCTTAACAGAATTTAAGTTTTTAACTGGAAAAGTTTTTACTTTAACAATCCCTCCCCCTTTTGGATAAAACCCTTCTTTTATAATTTCAATTTCTGGAATTCTCACTCCAAGTTTTGATAAAACAGGGAAAGTAACACTCTTAACGTAATGAATAGTTGGTGCTCCTAAGCCTGCTGTTCCACCAACAATTTCTAAGTTAACTTCTTTTTCTCCAAAAATTAGCAAAGGAAATAAAGTTTGAAGTAGCAAAGAAATTTGACCAGCAGTACCTATGTCTATTCTTCTATCTTCTATCTTAAAACTTTTCGGAACAAATTCAACTTCTGTTGAACCAATTTTTAAACCTTTTATCTCCGCGTTGCAAAATTCTCCCGCTATTTTTACTCCTGCTAAATGTTGAGCCATTAACCCAGGTTTAGGCCTCCCTTTTCTTATATTGTAAATTCTTATCGGCTTAAGAAGTAGAGAAGAAAGAGCTATGCTTGTTCTCAAAATTTGACCTCCCGCTTCCCCTATTGAGCCATCTATACCCAGCATGAAAATCTTTAACTATTTTAAGATTTTTGCGATATAAA
>CAZPVR010000050.1:0-2896 GCA_964590365.1 uncultured archaeon | reverse complement strand
ATAGATATTACCCCAATGGGAATTTCGAGATTATACCCAAACGAAACTGCTGTATTCCTGTTTTCATTAAAATCTTCTGAAAACGTTACTGCAGGCTTACATCCCTTAGAATTTGAATTCATTAGCGATAAAGTAAGGGAAAGAAGAAGCATTATGATAGAAGTAAAAGCAAAGGAAATTGTTGAAGAAGATCTGTACAAACAAATTTTGTATTACGAATACTTAATTTCTGAAGTTCAATCAGAAATAGATTCAGCAGCATTGAAAGGAATAGATACTTCCTTAGCTCAAATCTCCCTAAACAAAGCAAAAATAAGCTTGAACGATGCAAAAAATTATTACTACTTGAATAGGCTTGAAGAAGTGAGGGTCAAGCTAAAAGAAGTTGAAAAGTATATTCAGGAAGCAGTACTTCAGCTCTCGCTCGCAAAAACAAAACTTTACATACTCCCTGCGTATTTTCCTATATGGATTGTAATTCTTTCAATATTACTCGGAATATTTCTCCTAATAATTCTCTTAATTCTTAGAAAAAGGAGGAGGAAAAAAGAGGAGAGGCCTGCTTTGCTAAGAAGGTTTGCAGAGGAGACTTAAATTAGGAATTCGAATTTTAAATTATGGGGCTTTTTGGCCCGTTTGTTTATGAGAACAGGAAGAAAGAGAAATACTGGCTTCATTCGAAGCAAAGAGGTAAGATTACTCTCTATTTTTTCTCAAAAAATCCGATAGGTGCTTTGCCCAGCATACCAAAAGGTTTTGAAGTTGTGGAAAATAAGAGAAGTGGTATGCCGTACTTGAGAAGGAAGAAAAGCGGTTTTTTCTTGTTCGGGAAAAGGGAGGAGGAAAAGAAATAAAATTATTAAGTTAATTGCATCATTTATTTATAGTGAGAAATTGGGAAGAATAATAGGAATTGTTTCCGGAAAAGGTGGGGTTGGTAAAACAACTTTAGCAATAAATTTGGGTGCTGCACTCGTTAAAAATTTTAATAAAAACGTTACTGTTATAGACTGCAACCTAACAACTTCACACGTAGGCTTGTACTTAGGAATTTATTATTCACCTTTAACGTTGAACAAAGTTTTAAGAGGAGATACTACTATAGAGGAAGCTATCTACGAGCATTTTACGGGGATGAAAGTAATTCCTGCTTCTCTTTCGCTTGCAGATTTGGAGGGAATAGACATAATAAGCTTGGGGGAAAAAATAAGGGAAATATCCGATAGAAACGACATAATATTTTTGGATTCTGCTCCTGGCCTTGGAAGGGAGGCCATGGGAACTTTGAAAGCATGCGAAGAAGTAATATTCATAACCACACCTTTTGTTCCAAGCGTGATGGATGTTATAAGATGCCAAGAGGTTGTAAATGAAATTGGAATTAAACCGATAGGAATCGTTTTAAACCAGGTTTCGAAGGAAAAGTATGAGATGACTGCCAAAGAAATTGAGCAATTGACAAGGTTGCCTGTTATAGCATCTATTCCTTACGATAAAAATGTTAAAAAAAGCTTGGCCGCGAAATTACCAGTTGTAATTTATAGGCCAAATTCGAAAGCGAGTAAAGAATTTATAAAGCTTGCAGCTTTTTTAATAGGAGAAAAATATGAGAGAAAAAGCATATTCTCAAGAATTTTAAGAATTATAAAAATTGGGAAAAAAGAAGAAATTCTTTTCCCTCAGCCTCTTTAACTAAACCATCTTTCCTTCAATTTCTCTCTTATTTTGGATATTCCTAGATATTCTAAATCTTCTTCTGGCAACCTAGCTGGCTCGAACTCACCCTGACGTCTTATATAATCCGAAATTTCCATTACTTTAAATCTAGCATAATCAAATGCAGGATCATCGAATAAGTCAGCAGGCTCATTACCTTTTAATCCTACCAACTTACCTTCACATAAATTAAATCCTAATGCTATGCAACGCGGTGGACCATCCCAGTAAGTACATTTCGCATCCTTAAGACTTACAGGCATTAACGGAAGTCTATGCGAACCGCGCATAGCTCCGCTAACTAAAGGAGGTGGTATGAAAGCGGCTAAAACTTCCCCTGTAGCAGGAAACTGGTGCTGAACCCTTACTATTAGTACAGGATCGTCTTTTCCTGTATAACGACCTGCAATTAGTCTAAGCCTTGTTGTACTTGCAACCGCAGCTACCTCTCTTTCTTCCTTCGTAAATACTCTTTCAATTACAAACCTTCCTTGAGTTCCTATGAAAGAAACTAAGTAATACAATTCTTCAGGACAATTTAGGTCGATGTATTTTCCTTCTATTACATCCAAAACTCGGAATACAAATCCAGGAGTCATTTTCTCAGATAAAGTTAATCCAGCTGAATTCATAGGATCAGCAAACATTCTGTAAAGAGGTAAATTCCATGCTCCTGGTTCTGTTTTATCTGCAGCAAATACTATGAATGGTTCGCTCTCTCTTTCCCTAATTTCCATCTCCGCAACTCCAGGACCTAAGCCCTTAACGTTGCCTGAAAAACTCTCTGCCAATAGATCTTGGCCTGCGCCATAAAGTTTCAATGGTTTACTGACTTTTTCTGTTACTTCAAGGAAAGTGTTCCAAGCTAGCTCATGAATTTCAGGACTATTCTCGCCTCTATTATGAGTCATTAAAAGTTCTAAATCATCTCCACAATTAAACACATAATAATCTATAATCTTCCCTTCATTCTTTGCATTTTCCAGAATTTCTTTTGCCACTTCTATCTGTTTCGGATGAACTACATGATGGCCGCAAAGGCTTCCTACATCAGCTTTAATTAAAGATACAGTAACTTTTGCAGACATATTATATTTTTGGTTTTAACCTCTTATATAAATTACAGCTCTTCATTTTTCATCATTGTTGAAGCTTGAGAAAAATTAACTTATTCTTTTAC
>CAZPVR010000049.1:0-2975 GCA_964590365.1 uncultured archaeon | reverse complement strand
GTTTTGAAATGCAACTTTAACGCTACGAAGAAAGATTACCCGGAATATCTTGCAGAGCTTACTATTTTCTACAATTATACTTATAGCTTCATAAAAAATGAGATTATTACAGTAAAACCGCCCCTTTTTTAAATTTATATTCTAAGATTTTCAAATTTACTATTAGATGGATATGAAGAAAGCATTAGCTTTATTGGCCTTAATAGGAATAATAGCACTTTCAGGATGTGTAACACCATCTTTTCCAACTACAGCTGCTGGAGGAGAAATAGCAGTAGGTATGCTAGTCGAAGAAACAACTGTTCCAAGAGGATCACCAGTTGGAGTAACTGTAACTGTGGAGAATAAAGCTTTAGTTCCTATAGAAAACGTTTATGCAGAAATATATGGCCCTCTAGACTGGTCTGGTTTTAGCAAGAAAGGGCCTTATACAATAAGACCTGAAGAATCCAGGGATTTCTATTGGGTTTTAACAAGCCCTATGGTTTCTGCTGATACAAGATACACAATTTATGGGAAAGTTCAATACGATATGACTGTTGATAAAACATTTACGGCAACAGTAGTAACTTATGATTATTATAAGAGAACTAAGAAGGTTTCTACGATTGAAGAATCTGCAACAAACGTTGGTGGGCCAATAAGCATTTCTATTTCAGCAGCAGGAACTCAGAGATACATATATCCTGAGCAAGAAAGTATAAGGTTCCCTGTAAAGATTATAATTCAAAATAAAGGTCCTGGAAAGGTTTTCTTGCAAGGATCCCAGCCAACTCTAGAAGATGGACTAAATAAGGTAAGGGTAACTGTAAGCTCAACGAACAATGCATTAAGCTGCACTGATATAACTGATGCCGTAACTTTGGGAAAAGAAGGGACTTATGCTTTAATATCATGCGATTTGGTAATAAACAAAGCAGATATTGAGGCGAGCGGAGTAGCAACTTATACAGGAACTGTAACAGTACAGTTCAGCTATATCCAAGACTTCTCTTCACCAGGAATAACAGTAACGGCCTTGCAAAGATAAATTTTTTACTTTTTATTTTTTGAAGAATTTTTCTTATTCCTAATTTTAATCTTTGAAAAAGAAAAATTATATTATGAAAAAGCTGACTCTTTTGCTCCTCTTAATTCTGCTGTTAGCTGGTTGCGTACAACTTCCTATTCAACAAGAAGCAAAGGATGTAAAAGTTGAATTAAGGCTTGATTCTACAAACTTGCAGGCAGGAAGTAAGCTTGGAATAAGCCTTTTAATCGAAAATTATGCTGATTTTGACATTCTAAATTCAACTGCCAGGATATACGGACCTTCTTGGGTGAACGAAGAGGAAAAAAGTGTCCCTTCTTACATGCTTCCTTTAAGAAAGGGTTCTGCTTACGAATTCAACTGGATAGTAAAAGTTCCTTCTGAAGAAAAGTATAAAAAGTATTATCAAATTTTTTCTGATGTAAAATACAATGCATATAACTTCAAAAGGGTTGTTATAACTGGGGTGAGTTACGAATATTATAGAAGGGTTGGGAGCGTGCAATCGTTTTCATTTTCGGACTCGCTAGGAGGGCCTTTAGAAATTGAAATAGTACCTTATAAAAGCGAATTAATTGCTCATGATGAAGAAAAATTACCTTTTAAGTTTGCGGTAATAATAAGGAACAAAGGTAGTGGGAAGCCATGCTCTGATTATGCAAGCTTAAACTGTAGTGAAGATACTTTTAACGAAGTTTTGTTCGGCTTCAGAAACGAAACTAGTCAAATTGAAATAGAGTGCGAGAAAAAAGGGGAAATAGCTTTGATTAAATCAAAAGATTATGCGCACTTTGACTGCATCGGCAATTTAACTCAAGTAAAGGATGTTTCAACTCAAATAGTAGAATTCTGGATAAATTATACTTACATAGAAACTCTTACATCGCCCCAAATTAGCGTGGAGCCAGTTGGCTTTCATTAGCAAATTTATACTTTTTAATTCAAAATATAATTATGAAGATTATTGCAATTTTGCTCTTGTTATTAATTTTTCTTTCAGGCTGTGTTTCTGTCCCCACTCAAATTACAAAGAAAGGGGAAGATGTTTCTGTAAGTTTAAACCTTGATTCCACAGAAGTTCCTGCAGGAAGCCCTGTAGGATTGAGCATTTCTATAAAAAATAATGCATTAACTCCTCTTACAAATCTGGATGTAAACGTTATATCCCCTGAAGGATTTACTCTTCAATCATCCACCCAACCTCCGAAAATAATAGAAAGGGAAGGTGAATGGGAAGGTGTTTGGCTATACACCACACCTACATCAGTAAAAGTTGACACACCTTACAAATTTTATTCAAAGATAACTTTTAGCATGAACACGAGTAGAGGAGTTTCCGTTACACTAGTTTCTTATGATTACTATAAGAGAACTGGAGAAAAATCGAAAATTTCAACTCAAACTCCTGATACAGGAGGTCCTATAGGAATAGAATTCTCCCCGCTAAGCCAAATGAGCTATATGTATTCCGGCCAAGGTGCATCCATTCCGTTAAAAGTTACAATAACTAATAGAGGTTCCGGAAAATCATACGTAGGAGAAGAGCCAACTTCAACGAACCTAAACAAAGTTAAGTTTTACGTTGAAGGAAAGTACATTAATTGTTCTGTTGGGCCTAATAATATAGTATATCTAATGAGGGAAGGCTCTGTTGCTACTGTGATGTGCACGATAAACATTCCTTCTACTGAAGTTACTGATATAAAATCTTTTTCTGTTTCAGTAATAGTTTCCTATAACTATATATATGACCTTACTTCTCCAACTATAACAGTAAGGTCAATACTTCCTTATGGAGGTCAAAGTTCTTAACAATTTCAAGAAGGCTCTTTAACGAAAAATGAAACTCCTTCAAGAGAAATTGTTCCAATTTAAAGATTTAAGCAGCTTAAAAAATTTTTGATTAGCCTTACCTTTTCAAAAAGTGAGTAAAATAGGAAAGCTG
>CAZPVR010000048.1:0-3155 GCA_964590365.1 uncultured archaeon | reverse complement strand
CTCCAATCCTTTCCCAAATAAGCTTTTTTAATTTCTAAAACATAGCCACAATTCAAGCAAACCTCTTCTCCTATTCTTGAATCAGTAATTATGTTTTTAGCCCCACATTCAGGACATATTTTTGACATCAATTATATTTATTTCCTAAAATAATTTATGATTCTCATCGAGTTGAGAAAAGTAGTGAAAAATCAAAAATTTTCTCTAGACCTTTTGGCATCTACTGGTAAAGTAAAAACAGAGAAACTCTAAAAGAGGTTGCAAGAAGAATAAAAGAAACAGGATTTGAAGTTAAGCCAATTGAAAATGGTTTAAACCAGAAGAAATAAAAGTTAAGCTCAGCCTGTAGCGAAGGAGCAATTAAAATCTTTAAAATTTCTCGAATAAAAGAATCTGAAAAAGTAAATTCTATGATCGAGGATAATTTTTTAAACCAATCTTTCCAAATTTAATTAATTTGTGATTTTATGCTTTATGGAAAGGATTTATGGTACGGAGAAAAACCTTTAGAAAAAGCTTTAAAATTAGCGGACAAACTAGGATTCGATTTCATCGAGCTTTCTATAGATTATCCATGGCCTGAAAAAATTAGGAAGGAAGAAGTAAAAATTCTGAAGAATTATGATTTAGCTTTCCACGCTCCATGGGTAGCTATATGTTTGGCACATCCTCAAAAAGAAATTTTCAATGCCTCTTTGAAAATTGTAAGAAAAGCATTAATTTTTTCAAGCAAATTTAACCCTCTATATTTTTCTTTTCACATAACTGCTCCTTTTCACGGAACTTTTAAGCTTGATGAAATAGCAAGGGAAATTTTGAAGAAAGGGGTAGAGGCTGCAAAATCTCTTTCTAAAACTGCTGAAGATTTGGGCATAAAAATATGTGTTGAAAACAATCCTGAAATCTTCTTTGGAAGCCCGAAGCAAATAGAGCTTGTTTTAAGTAGTTGCGAAAATCTTTATTTTAATTTTGATATTCCGCACTCCATAGTTGCTGAGTATGAAATTAAGAGGAAGGAGAATCCTTTCAGGAAGGAGAAAACAGGTTTGAAAACATGGTTTTCCAGATTTAACGATAAAATACTAACAATTCACTTAAGCGATATAAAAATTAAAAATGGTGAACCAAAAGATCATTATCCAATCGGAGATGGCATTTTGAAGCTGGAAAATATTTTATCTCTAGTTAAAAAAACAAGTTGCAATTACATACTTCTTGAAATTTTCAGGAAGGATAAAGGAAAAATAGGAGAAAAAGATTTTGAAAAAAGTTTAAAAAAGGTTAGGGGGTTGATGAATGATAGAAATAAGCTTTAACGGTGCTTTAACTTGTGTTGGTGCAAGCGCTGTTTTAATAGATACTGGGGTAGAAAAGATAGTTTTGGACTATGGCACAAAAGTTAGAGAAATTCCCCCAAAATTTCCTATTCCGATAAACGGAAAGCCTGATTACATTTTTCTATCCCATGCCCATTTAGATCATTCAGGGGGTTTGGCCCTTTTTGAAGCAAAGGGAGAAAAAGTTCCGATTTATGCATTGCAATGCACCAAAGAGCTTACTGAGTTACTGCTTTATGATTCCATAAAGGTTTCGAGGGAAGAAGGTATTGAGCTTCCTTTTTCAAGGGATGATGTAGAAAGAACTTTAGAAGCTTTTAAAAATTTGAATTATAAGCAAAAAATTAAAGTTAGGAGCGGTGAGGTTACTTTTTTTGACGCAGGCCATATCCCAGGCTCTGCCTTTATACATCTTCAATTGAACGATAGAAAAATTCTTTACACAGGAGATTTTAATACTATCGATACAAGGCTTCTTAAAAAATGCGAAAGAAATTTGCCCGAAGTAGATGTTTTAATCACAGAATCAACTTATTCTGATAGAGACCATCCAAAAAGGAAGGAACAGGAAAAAGAGTTGATTGAAATAATAAATGAAACTCTTGCACGGGACGCAAATTGTTTAATAGCAGGTTTTGCGGTCGGAAGATTGCAAGAGATACTCTTAGTTTTGGAAAAATATGGTATAGATTATCCTTTGTACTTGGATGGTATGGCAAAGAAGGCAACTAATATAATAATGAAATATGGGGAATTGCTGAAAGATTCAAAAAAGTTGGAAAAAGCATTAAATGAAGTTAGGTATGTGCATTCTGCGAAGGAAAGAAAAAGATCCATTAAACATCCAAGCGTTATACTTTCAACTTCGGGAATGCTGCAAGGTGGCCCGATGGTTTGGTACATTAAGAAATTGCATAAGAATCCTTTGAATAGTTTGGTTTTGACAGGATGGCAGCTTGAAGGCACTCCTGGAAAAATTTTACTAGAAACTGGAAAATTTGTTTATGAAGATTTAAATCTCGATGTTAAAATGAAAGTTAAAAGGCTTGATTTTTCAGCTCATGTTGGAAGAAGTGGTTTATTTAAATTCATAGAAAAAGTTTCTCCTGAAAAAGTTTTTTGTATTCATGGCGACCATACTGAAGAATTTGCTTCTGAGCTTAGAGAAATGGGATTCGATGCTGTTGCTCCTTTAGCAAACAATAGGATTTTTAAGCTAGATTAATTCAAAGCTCAATGTTAAATAGAAGTTCTCTTACCATTTCCTTGTATCTATTTCTTATGGTTACTTCTGTACGTCTCAATTTTTTGCTCAGTTCTCCTTGGCTAATCCATTCTCCTGTTAGAAGAGAAGCAATATAAATAGAAGCTGCAACTAAACCAACAGGATCTCTCCCGCTACTTAGCCTAGCTTCTTTGGCTGCCGAGAGAATTTTATAGGTTAATTCTTCTATTTTTCCATATTTTTTAAATTCGTTTATCGCTCTTGATACATAGGATGAAATGGGCAGAATTAGAGGAGAATATTCAAGCTCTTTAAGAATGAGTCTGTAAGTTTTTCCTATTTTTTTCTTACTCAAACCCGAAACCTCAGAAAGTTCGTTAAGAGTTTTTGGTATGTTAAATTGTTTACATGCTACATAAAGAGAAGCAGTAGCTATGTCCCTTCCCCTTCTCCCTCGTATAAGGCCTTCTTTCCACGCTTTCCTGAAGATTATAGATGCACTCTCTTTAACTCTTTCTCTAGCATTTTTTGGCAAGTTTAAATGCTCACTCATTCTTTCAATTTCTATTAAACCAGAAATCAGAGTTCGTTCG
>CAZPVR010000047.1:0-3218 GCA_964590365.1 uncultured archaeon | reverse complement strand
AGCCTTAGATGGAGATAATCAAAATACTTATACCATTAGCGGTACGACTGAAGTGAGCGTAGGAGATTATGTTAGAAAGTCTGGAAGAACAACCGGAGTCACTACTAATGAAGTATTCGATACGAGTGCGACGGTAAAGGTTTGGTACACGCTGTCTAAATGGGCGATATTCTACGACCAAATATTGGTACGTCAGCCCTTCATCCAGAGCGGAGATAGTGGAAGCCCTGTAGATAAAGGTGGAGTATTCGTTGGGCTAGCCTTCGCAGGGAGCAGCACTACAGCCGTAGTATGCAAAGCTAAATACATAATTAGCGGGCTAGGAATAACAATATAACTAAATAAACTACTACTTTTTCCACTCGCATAGAATTTCAGCGCGCGCTTAAATAGCGTTAAGAAAAATCATTCAATTGGAAGTTTCAGCTTTACTTCCCCTGTTCTTCCTTTATCTTTCTTAACAAACCTAAGCTCAATTAATCTTTTACTTTCTATTTATTTAGAAAGTAATCTAAACTTCTCTCGCTTATCGCTAGTCCTCTTCTTCTAATCTCTCTTTTAATTAAGCCTGTGTAAACAACCTCTTGCTTTTTCTGGAAGTCTACGATTATCCTTAAAACTTCATACATCCTTGGAGCACTTCCCTTAATTTCATCTAGCCTGCTTTTGAGGATGAGTTTCCTTTCTTCCTCAATAAATCCCTCAATAGTTTTGAGCCCTATTTTACCTTCTCCATTTCTTGATGCAATATCAGCTGAACTCAAAAATAGTTTGAGCAAATACCTAGCATTACCATCGCACTCATTAGCAACAAAATCGCAGAGCATCGATAGAGCTTCCTCGCTAATTACAAGCCTTCCATAGGTCTGCTTAATCCTCTGCTCAGCTATTTCATAGAGCCTCTCAGCATCATAAGGCTTAAACTCGCAGTATTCTGGTCTTAACCTTGAAAAAAGCCTTCTTCCAACTAAGCCTCTAATCTCAGCCTCGCTAGTTGATATCAAAATTAAGCTAACTTTCGGAAAGTTTTCCATGAGGTTGTTAATGTTCCAAAGAAAGCTTTCAACCCCATTCATCTTATCGAAATTGTCAAGGGTTATAGCGATAGCATAATTTCTTTTCTTAAGAAGCTTCTCACCAATTTCTCTAATCATTGAAGGTGAAGGCAGCCTTCTCTTTTCCTCACCACAGATAGCTTCATAGACCTCTTTTAAAGCTAGATTAGGAGTTAGGTGTGATGCGCTGAGATAGATTGAAATACTATTCTCAAGCTCATCAAACTGATTCAAAACATGTTTAGTTACAACAGTCTTGCCAAGCCCAGGCTTACCATAAATGTAAAGAACTTTGTTCATCCCTTTAAGCACATCTTGAAGAAAATCCTTAATTGTCTCTTGCTCTTTTTCCCTATCGATAATTACCTCTGGAATATAGCTATCTGCAAAAACATCTAGCAATACCATGTTTGTTTTTAATCATTTAGTAAACTCTAGATTTTTGGAACACTTTCTTGCCAATAATCTCTGCGAAAAAGAAAAATTTGAGAGATTTTCTAAAGAGAGAAAGTTATTTTGCTTTTAATAATTTTTCCAGCTCTACCATTACTTTTTTCTTATCTTCCTCGTTATATTTTGTTGTTCCAAATATGCCTCTCCAACTATCTAGGAAAGTCTTCCTTCTAATTTCGGGGATTATCCTTTCCTTTAGTTTTATCGAAAATATTTCTGGATAGGGCAATACTTGTTTAACCCTTTCCTCAAGATTTTCTGGAATCCCATTTTCACGAATTAGCGATGCCATATCTCTTATATCAGAAGTCCTAGCAGAAACAACTTTCATTATAAATTAGTCTAAGTAATTCGGAAAAGGTAGCTTAATAGGCTTGCCAGCTATTGGAATTGAAATAAACACCCTATTCTCAATCATTACATCATCGATTTTTATGATTTCCCTTTTCTCCCTTCCCCTAATTTCTCCCTCCATAAAATCCATTGAAACTTTAACCCTCGCCTTATTATGCTTGACAAATTTTATGCATCTTAAAAATCCATAACTGTTGCGTTTCTGCTCCTCCTCAACCAAGTAGCCTTCAGGAAGAATTTCCTTTACTCTATCTATATCCCAACCATTTCTTTTCATCAATGCGAAGTCACAATCTCTTGTGAATCTTGAAAACGGGATGAAGGCTCTTAAAGCATAGCCTCCAATCATTATTAACTCAGGATTTGTAAAGCCTTTAGTTCTTTCTGAAAGAAAGACCAGGCTATTTAAAATCTCTTCTTCCCTTCTCCCCATCAAATCTATAGCTTTAGGCAAATTCAACAACCTTCTCTACAGCTTCGTTTATTAACTCCTTAATATCAGCCTGCTTTATTTCAATAACTTTAAACTTAAAGATCTCTCTTCCAAAATGCTGGTTGAACAATTTGCAACCATACTTTATCAAAGTCCAGACTCTTAAGTTTGTTTTAGATAATCTTTTCCACCTTGCTAAAATTCTCAATTTATCAAAATCTATTTCATCTCTTCTAAAGTATAATGTTGCGAAGGCATCTATGAATGACCATTCAGCTAAGCAATCAACTATGCAAGATTCCAATTCTTCAATAAATAAATCATCAACCTTCTTATACTCATAAGGAATTTTCCTGTAAAATTCAACCTCAAAGTTCCAGCCCATACTTTTTGCAAAAATTTCTAAAGCTCTCCTATAGGATTGATTATTAACTGATAAACGAAAAACATCGCGGTGAACAAAGTCGTAATTCCATATGCTTGCAGCAGTCTGCTTAATTACTACTTTAAAGCCTTTATCCCTAGCCAAGAATTCCCATGCATCTTTATAGATTGTTGGTACCCAGTACCAACCCCAAGATATACGCTTTACTCCATTACTTTTAACTAACCTATGTAAATATTCCTTAGCCCTATGATGGACTTTTTGTATAGAGCTTAAGCTAAACAAGCTTCCAGAGAAATCTTTCACCAACTTAGCCTTGAATTCGTCCAAATACATAAAGTCACCTTTAATATAAATTTGGCACACTATATTAAATTAACTTTTCCCTTTAACATTCAGCATGCCATAAACATAGTATCTTTTAGTCCCTTAAGCAGTTCTGAAAATCCTTAATCATTTTTCCTGTTGATAATTACTTCTGTTATAACTATCTGCAAAAACATTCAAGCGCCTATATGGGGAATACTGCATGGCTAAA
>CAZPVR010000046.1:0-3233 GCA_964590365.1 uncultured archaeon | reverse complement strand
GGGGCAAAGCCCCACTAGCTTAGCAGGCTAGCGCCTTACCATTCGGCCACCCGGGCTCTATATAATATAACAATTTAATAAATTAATCGATTTTGTGGAATGGAAATACAAGCTCCTTAATCCTTTTTACATTTTCTCTCACAACTTCAAATATTCTTTCATCCTTTTCAATCCTTTCCTTATCCCTAAGCAACTCAAGCTTTTCCTCCCTAACTCCAGAAATTTTAAGAAAAGCTAAAGCCCAGCATCTTACTGTTGCATCTATATCATAACCACCCCCTCCCAAAACTAAGTATCTTCCGTCACAGACTTCATGCGCTATCTTATGCATTTTATCCGCAATTTCCTCATAAGCCTTGGTAGTTAAAGATAAGTCGGCCAAGCGATCTTTAAAATGGGAATCTATCCCAAATTGGTTTATTATAATTTCTGGTTTGTAGTTTTTAAGTAAAGGAATTACAACTTCATTAAAAGCATATAAATAAGCTTCATCAAAAGTTCTAGGTGGTAAAGGAATGTTAACTGAATACCCTTTACCCTTTCCCTCCCCTATTTCCTCTGCATAACCGCTTCCGGGAAATATTCCAATTCTGTGCAAAGAAACTTTTAAAATTGGCTCTGAATAAAAAATTTTTTGCGTTCCATCGCCATGATGAGCATCTATATCAACAACAGCAATTTTTTCAAGGCCAAAATTTTTTTGAAGATATCTTATCCCAATAGCTATGTCGTTAAAAACACAAAAGCCTGAAGCAGAACCTGGCAAAGCATGGTGCAAACCTCCTGCAAAATTGAAGGCATGCTCAATTTCTCCTTCCATTATTAGCTCGCAAGCTTTCAAAGTTCCTCCAACACAATAGCATGCTCCTTCAAAAATTCCTTTGTATGCAGGAGTATCACCATAATCCAAAAATCCATATCCTTTCTTACTCATTTCCTTAACAAAATTTACGTAATCCTTTGAATGAACCAAGAGCAATTCCTCTTCCTTCGCTTTTCTCGCTTCAAAAATTTTTGCGCTAGAATCAAAAGCTCTCATTTTTTTAAGAAGTTCCAAAGTAAGCTTACATCTAACTTGCTGAAATGGATGATCTTCTCCTAAAAAATACTTTAAATAATTTTCGCTATAAACAAAACCGCTTATTCCACCCATTTTCTCATAAATATTTAAACTAGAAGTTTCAAATTTAAATTAAAAGGGGTGGAAAATGCCAATAACAGTAAAGAGCATTCATGAAATGTTTGGAAAAGATGTGTTTACATCAAAAGGAGTTTATTGCGGAAAGGTTTCAGACATAGAGCTTGACCTTTCAAGGTTCAAAGTGAGATCACTAGTGATAGAAGCATCAAAAGAGAGCTTTCTAGGAAAGCTGGTAAAAGGGAAGAAAGGAATTATCATTCCTTATCCTATGGTAGTCGCGATAGGAGATATAGTGATAATAAAGCACATAACAGGTCCTCCAGAGGAAGAAGTTTCTCCAGAGGAATAGGGAAAAAATGGAAGGAAAAAAACCAAAAAGGAAAGAGATGCAATGGACAAAGACCGGAAACTTCTATTTGTTAATAGATAGGGACCAAAAGAGTTATACTTTAGACCCCATTTCTTTTTTAGTTTGGATTCAGTGCGATGGGAAAACTGATATAGAGGAAATAGTTGATGTTTTTTCTGTTAACGGAAATAGAGATATAGTTAAAGCTGCTATAATGGGAATTTTAGAAAAATTAGAAAACTTAAAACTAATAGAGTGGGTTTAAAAAAAATAAAAAAGGGTTAGAACTCTTCGAATTCCTCCTCATCATCGTAGGTTAGCGGATCGTATATATCTTCTTCCTCTTCCTCCACTCAAATCACCTGTTTTCCTTGAAAAAGGAAACGCTATTTTATTATGTCTATTCCCAGCGCTTGGCTGATTTCTCTCTTTACAGGCTTTTCGTAACTTACAGGGCCTAAAATGTATGGGGATTTAACTCCTGTGATTATTGCAATAACTTGAACCTTTCCTTCAAACTCTGGCAATATTCTAGCACCCCAGAAAACTGTTGCACTCGGATCTAAATACTGAGCTACTGTTTCACCTATTAAATTAACTTCCTCTAATCTTAAATCAGGTCCTCCCGTTATATGAACCAAAGCTCCGCTTGCACCTGTGTAATCAACTTCTAGCAACGGATTAAGCAAAGCTTTTGTTATAGCATCTTTAGCCCTATCTGAACTATTGCTTTCTCCAACTCCGATTGCTGCAACCCCTCCTGAATGCATAACCGCTTTTACGTCAGCGTAATCTAGATTTACTAAGCTTGGCAGGGTAATCGTTTCTGTTATTCCTTTAATCATGCTAGCTATTAACTCATCGGCAACAGCAAAAGCTTGTTGAATGCTTAAATTGCCAGCATACTTTAGCAATCTATCATTTTCTATTACTATTGCTGTATCACAAACTTCTCTTAATCTAGTCAACCCTTCTTCTGCTTTTGCAACTCTTGCTCCCTCTAGCTTAAATGGCATTGTAACTACTGCAATGACAATTGCTCCCATGGATTTTCCTATTTCACAAACTACTGGAATGCTTCCTGTTCCAGTTCCTTTTCCAAGGCCTGCGATTGCGAAAACCAAATCTGCTCCTTCCATCGCTTCCTTAATTTCATTTCTCGATTCCTCTGCTGCTTTCCTTCCTATTTCAGGATAGCCTCCACATCCCAAACCTTTTGTTAATTCCTTTCCTATCAGAATTTTTCTGTCAGCTTTTGCAACTGCCAAATGCTTTGCATCAGAATTTAAAGCAATTGTGGTTGCCCCTTCAATCCCCATTTCTGTCAATCTTGTTACTGCATTCTGTCCTGCTCCTCCACATCCGACAACAACTATCTTTGCTTTTTTAACTGAAAACCCGAATTCTTGCTCCGCAAGCTTGTAGTAATCAACGTTAGAAAAAGTTGCGCCCGATGTTGACTGTAGCTTAAACCTTGTTAAAGGCGATTCCTCTTCTGCCGTTCTTCTCAAAGCACTTCTAATTATGGTTTCCATACAATCTTCCTATTTTCTTTAAAATCTTTTTTCCTCCATCGAAATCTTTATATATTCTCTTAGCTAAACTTTTCTTAGAATTAGCCCAATAATTTAAGCCCTAAGTTAAGCCCGAATTAATTAATTAAGCCCTCGTAAAATTCTTTTGCTTTAATGAATTTAAATAAATTGTTGTAAAATTTTGTATAGATTTTTGTAAATAATTCTT
>CAZPVR010000045.1:0-3524 GCA_964590365.1 uncultured archaeon | reverse complement strand
TCACAGCTTTGGAATATACCAACTATAGCTTCATTACAAAAAGGACTGTTAACTGCATATCCTTCATTTTCTTGCCTTAATTCTGTTCAATAACCAATCTCTTAATTTCTCAGCAGTTTCTTTTGAGACTCCATCAATATGCAATTCCATTTGCGAAACAATACCAATTGTTGAAAGATGAACGTCGTAAAGTTTGAAAATTCTATCGAATATATCTTGGCTAACAAAAATATTTTGGACTTTATTGTAGGGAATGGTAACTTCTGTGATTGTAATCACACCTTTTCTCAAAACTAGTATTTCATCATTATCAGAATAATGGTAGTTTTTGAAGTAGAAAAACTCGTGAACGAGTTTTATAGGAAAGAATACAAAAGGAAAGATTATGAGAAAGTTAAAGAGTAGATTTCCCAAGAATGGTTGAATGGGATAAACAATTGAAGTAATAATACCTATTATCAAGAAAACCCAGAAAGTCCAACTAACGCTTTTCTTAAGAACTTTCCTTTTTTCTAAAGGAAACTTTTCTCTTAAACTTTTCGTTTCTAAATTCTTTATGCCACTTTTTCGAAGAACAAACTCTCTTATTTCTAAAGCATCTTTATAGAAGAGATTAGGAATTTTATTTAAAGGATGTGCATCTTCTCCATGTATTGTATAGATAATACCCGAACCAGTTTCTATGGTAATTCCTGCCAATCCTAGAACTCTATCCAAAGGCCCCCTAAATATACTCACATCCTGAATTTTTTCATAAGGGAGGTTAACAAACTCCTTACCTAAAAATTCTCTCCCTATCGATATACTATCCTCGGTAAAGTTAAGTCTAAAGGCAATAGTGGCTATGTAACTTCTTACGATGAAAACTATAAGAAATAAAAAGAGAAGAGCAGAAACAGCAATTACTATGCCAATAAAATTAGTAAAAGAAAAAATTCTTGTAGCAAAAAGAAAAACAACAGAAAAAACAATTAAGCAAACTATTAGAAAAGAAAAAAGTGTTTTCCTTATAGGATGGATTGTATATTTCTTATGAACGATTTTTGGCTTTTCCTTTTCTTCAATTTTAAATTCTCTTTTAACTTTCTTAACAGCTTTAGCTAGTAAAAATTCTTTTATTTCTTTTGCATCCTCCTTTTTAAGGCACGGGAGTATAACAGACCTTAATTTTGCCAAGGTAACAATTCTTAAGTTTTCTACACCAAAAATCATCTGTGTAAGAAATTGTTTCTCTTGAACATCCTGAATTTCTGAATAAGGTATAAAAATCTGCTTTTTTGCTATTATCCCTTTTTTTATAAAGATACCGTCCTCTTTAAGTTCATAGGACTGAACTTTTAGAAATAAGTAAAAATAGCATATAAAAGAAATGAGGAAAAAAGAAAGCATACTTATTGCGTCTAAAAATATTATTTCTTTTAGAAATATATCAACAAGAAATAAGGGAAGAAGAAGAAATAGAAGAAGTGTTAGGAGGAGGCTAAAAGTGCTCAAAACGCCTCTCAAACAATCTGGTTTATAAACTTTTTTTGCTCCTTAACCATACTTTCACTTTTTACTCGCTCGAATATTTTCCAAAATTATTTCACGAATAGCTTCTGCATTTTCTTTATTTACCCCATCTATATGAGCCTCGATACCCGACATGAAAGTTGCAGTCGAAACATGAACATCATACAACTTAAAGATCCTATCAAAAACGTCCTGGTCAACGTAAACATCTTGTAGTTTTTCATAAGGTAGAATTGTTTCTCTGGGTGCAAAAACTCCTTTCTTTATAATCAAGAAATCTTTTCTTGCATCGTAGAAATACCTTTTAAAATATTCTCTTTCGTATAAAAATTTTACAAAAGGATAGATGAGGAAAAGTATGTCTAGTATTATCAAATGAAACTTAAAAGTTTCCCAGAAGAAAAAATGTAACCAAAGAGGCCCGATTAGAAATAAAATGCAGGCCCAAAAGCTTCCTTTCACAGTTTTCTTAATTATTTTCCTTCTTTCCAACGGGTACTTTTCAATTGTCGTTACCATTTTTCCCTAAAAATTATTTTTGATTTTAAAATAAAAAATTCATCTCAAAATAAAAAATTTATTTTTCTTTTCACAAAAATAGAGTTATGAATAGTAGCTCAGGGTTCGATGATAAAGGTGGTTATGATGGGAGTTCACCTTATCATCGAACTCTTTGGAGTGGATGGGAGAAAAATTTCGAAAGTAAAGCCCGTGAAGAAAGTTTTGGATAGAGCTGTTTCTAAATCCGGCCTTAAAAAAGTATTCTCAAAATTTTATCAATTCAAGCCATTTGGAGTTTCGGCAATTTATCTTTTAAGAGAATCGCATTTAAGCGCCCATACTTGGCCCGAAAAAAATTATGTTGCGCTGGATATTTTCACTTGTGGTAAAAGTAATGGTGCGGAGAAAGCCTTTAACCTTATAGTTGAAGGTTTTGAGCCGAAGAAAATTATTAAGAAAAAAATTGTGAGGAAGTTTGCATGATAGAAAAAATTAAAACTAAAATATTGAAGGAGATTGCTAAAGGAAAATCTTTCTGGGAAATTCTTAGAGATTCTGATTTCTTGCTTAAAGATTTTATTCAAGCGATGAACGAAATTTATGAAAAAGGTTTAATAAAAACTGAGGATAATCGTTTAGTTTTAACTAAAAAAGGAAGGAAAAAAATAAACGAGAGCTCATTAATGTTTGAACCTAAAATTTGTAATAAATGCGGAGGAAAAAGGATTTTGCTCAACGATTCTTTTAAAAAAATTTTCTTAGAATATAAGAAGATAGTAAAGGAAAGGCCTTTTCCAGAATTGAAGTACTTTCAAGGTTATATGAACGAATATGATGTGATAGCAAGGATAGCCTTCATCCATCTTTGTGATGGCCTAGAAAACAAAAAAATTGTTCTGGTAGGAGATGATGATTTGGTAAGCATAGCACTAGCACTAACAAATCTTGCAAAAAGAATATGTGTTCTTGATATAGATGAAAAATTGGGCGAATACATAAATGAAATCTGTAAGAAGCATAAGCTTGACATAGAGTTTTACCATTATGACGTTTCAGATCCTCTACCAAAAACTTTTGTCGGCAAGTTCGATATTTTTTCTTCAGAACCGTTAGAAACTTTAAGCGGCTTAAAAGCTTTTTTGGCAAGAGGAGTTTCTTGCTTAAAAGACAATGGCTCAGGCTATTTCGGGTTAACGAGAGCAGAAGCTTCATACAAAAAGTGGCTCGAAATCGAAAAGTTTTTGAATAGGATGAATTGTGTTATAACTGATTTAATAAGCGGTTTTTCCGTTTATCCCACTCTGTACGGAAACATAAGTTTTGAGAATTTTGTTAAAATGCTTAATTTTCCCGTTGAAAGGAATGAAGGTATAGATTGGTATAAATCTTCCTTATTCAGGATTGAGGTTCTAGGAAAACCAAAGCTGATAATTCCACCGGAGAAAAAAATTAAAATAAAGTTTGTAGATGTAAAAGAAGATTTAACGATGGATGTTAAAAGAATGTAAAAA
>CAZPVR010000044.1:0-3561 GCA_964590365.1 uncultured archaeon | reverse complement strand
TTCCCTTTGTGACTGTTAATCTTGCATAACTATTTACTGCAAATCCCTTGAAGCCCATCTCAAAGTAATCATTTGGTGCTACAACTTTTTCTCCTGGTTTAATGTAGTAATAAGTTTCATTCGGTGTTTGGTACTCTAGAGAAATCTTATCCAACTTATTGCTTGTTACTGTAATGTCAAACTTCCATAGATCTGTTCCTGGGAAGTAGTCTCCAGTAGAATAATCTTTTTCAACTTCTCCTTTCGGACCTACAACAATTTTTGCTCCTACTACAGTACCATCCTGAAGAGCCGCTACATTTATCAACCTTATTGTTAGTCTTGGTGTTGTCTTTGTTGTGTCCACGCTTCCGGTGCTACCAAATACTGTTACTGTTTCAATTGGATTATCATTTAAATCTGTAACTTTGAACTGGCAGAAGTTAGTTCCTCCCAATGTTGCATAGACTTTGTAGTTTCCATAAACTACTGGCTGAGTTGCTGTTGCTATTCCAACGCTTCCGGTTAAAGCTGTTATTTTGTCTGCACTAAAGTTTGTTATTAAGAATTCTTTACCGAATAAAGTTATTGAAAGAGGTTCGTCTACTGAAAGTGCCTTATTGAAATTTGTTACAAAATCATATTCGTACTTTAATGGTGTCCCTAAGTTTGCCATATTTAAATAAACAGATCCGTTCAACGTATCTTTATCATGCTCAACTTTAGCATTTGGAACTATTATCTTTTCTGCTACTGAATACTTTGTTCCTCCATATTCTATTTCTCCTCTTATCAATGCTGGCACATGAGTTGCTGTTAATTCTGTACCGAAATAGTTAGCTCCGTTAATAGCTGTATTGAATGGTATATCATCCATTTCTTTTCCTTCAACCCCTCCTACTACTGCTCCTGTTACTGTTACTGTTGTGTAAGATGTTTCGGCCAATCTTGTTGCTACGTCTATTGCTCCAACTACGTCGCTTACTCCAGCTCCCGAACCAACTACTATGTAATAATCTGGTGTTCCATCAATGCTTAAAAATGCTGGAAATTCTGCAAACGTCTTTGCAAATACTGGATTTACTACCATTAACGCAGCCAACAACGATGCAATTATCTTTTTCATAATTCACCCTTTTTTTATTTTTTTCACTGTTCGCTATTTCATCTTGTCTATAGCGAACAGTGCTCGGGATTATCTAAAATTAAATTGAATTTAAAGAGTATATAATGGTTTCTTGAAACAATTTTTTGGGTATTTTTGAGTAAGAATAAAGCTCCTAAAAATTGTTTGAAAAGGAAATTTTTAGTTTTTAATCGTTTCTAAAGTAAATTTTGATTATTTTTTAAAAAAATATTTTAAAAATTTCCTTTTTATTTTTTACGTTTTTTGCAAGACCTTTTTATAGCTTTTATGCTCATCAAAAACCTTCTTCCCCATTTACTCCTAAGTATTTCTTTTGCTTCTTTCAAATCTTCTTGCGTATTAACTTTGAAGAACTCATAAGTTTCCTTTCCAATCGGAACAAGAATTTTTCTCTTGCAGGCTCTAAAGTTTGGAAGAAATCTTCTTGAATAAATTGCGCAGAATTTTTCAAAATTTTTCAAAGACCAGAAGTAGCAAATGCAATCAGATTTTCCATCAAACCTAACTAAAATTTCTCTAACCGTTTTTTCCATCAAGAATGGCATGTTGGAGGAAACCAAAAAATAGAAATCTTTTTTCAAAACTTTTTTAACCCTATCCATAGCTCTTTTAAAAGAAAATTTTTCTAAAGAAATCGTTTTAACTTTGCCCAAAATTTTTCTAATTAAATTTTCTTTCCTCTTCTCGCAAACAACAATTATGCTCTTAAAAAATTTTGAAACTACATTGAATACTAGAAGAGGAATTTCCTTGTTCATGATCTTAAGCTCAGGATTCGAATTTTTTGGAACAAAAATTATGCAAGCTATTTTTCTTTTGATATTTCCACCTTTTCAAGACTCATTTTTAAAAGCTTCTTCTCAAAAATTTTCTCAACAATTTTTGAAAGCATTATTCTTTTTTTCTCAAAATCCAAGAGCGAATCTTTAGTTATGAAAACATCTTTTATGAAAGGATGATTCTTTTTTATCTCTTCATTTACCATCAAAACATCCTCATCCAAAAATTCATTCTCAATATCCTTTGCTAATTTTTTGAGCGCAGGAGAAAATTGCAAGAAAATCAAAATGTAAGAAGGTAAGCATGCCAAATTTTCTTGAATTTCATTCAAGTGCATGAGCAAAAGAAATGGAAGGTCATCCCCAATTTTCAAAACATCCTTGAAAAATTTCTGAATGAATTTTGAGTTTGTAAAAAGAAACGATAAAACAAAAAAGTTTTTGTCTCTAAAAAAGTTTTTTATTTCTTCCAATTGATTCTTCTCCAGGAAATCAAAACCAAGATACTTCAAGTTTTCTTCAACCCAAAAGTCGATGTTTACCCAATAAACAGTTTCCCTCCTATCCTTCCCTCTTTCCTTCTTCAAAATGTTTTGGGCTTTAAGCAACTGAGTAATTCTATCTACTGTTGAAAATGGGATTTTTGTCTCTTGAACTATTGCTGAAGGAGAGATTTTTGAAAAAACGTAATAAAGAAAAACTCTTTTTCTTGCTTCAGTTGATAAAAAATTGCTCAAGTTTTTTATAAATTCGCTCATTTTCGCTCATTCTATTATTCTACTAATAATAGAATATTTTATTGCTTTTTTAAAAATTTTTAGTTCTATCCATTTTCCAACGAAGAGGCCTACCGGAAAAATTAAAATTCAAAAGCAGAAAATAATTTCATGAAGCTTGTGATAACTTTGGGAGGCTCCATATTAACAAAAGAGCTTTCTAAGCAAAATTTTGAAAAATATGCAAATGTTTTGAAGGAAATTAAAAGGAAGTGCGAAAGGTTAATAATTGTTTGTGGTGGAGGAAGGGTTTGTAGAGAATACCAAAATGTTGCAAAAGAGTTTAATTGTAGCTTGAGCTTCATTGATAGAATAGGAATAATCGCAACTCACTTGAATGCAATGCTATTAATTTCTGCTTTAGGCGAAGATGCTTATCAAAATGTTGTTAGAAGAATTGAAGAAATTGAAAATATTCCTAAAGATAAGATAGTAGTTTGTGGGGGAAATGAGCCAGGCCATTCAACGGATTTTGATTCAGCGCTTTTTGCAGAAGCGATAAAGGCAGATCTATTAATTAAAGCTACCGATGTGAATGGAGTTTATTCTGAAGATCCGAGGAAAAATGAAAATGCGAAGAAAATTGATAAGCTTAGTTACGAAGAATTTAAGAGCATATTGCTTAAAAATGAGCAGGAACCAGGAAAGTATAGGTTATTTGATTTGTCAGCTTTAAAAATAGTTGAAAGGTCGAAGATAAAATTGATAATAATAAATGGAGAGGATGAGAAAGAAATTTTAAGAGCAGTAGAAGGAAATCATAATGGAAGTGAAATATTTTAAAGCCCTGGTAGCTCAGTTGGTTAGAGCGCATATATTAGCGAAAGCTTGGTAAGCATGAGGTCCCGGGTTCGAATCCCGGCCAGGGCTTCCTTAACTT
>CAZPVR010000043.1:0-3590 GCA_964590365.1 uncultured archaeon | reverse complement strand
AAATTAACGCCACTTCAAAAATTTTTTCCCGTAGAAGATTTCAGGTACCATAAGCAACGCAGAAAGGGAAAATACAGTTATTAAAATCCAGTCTTCAAAATTTAGTGGTATTGTTTGAAAGGCCAATTGAAAGATAGGAGTGTAAAGAAGGAGAATCGTAATAGCCCCTGAAATAATAACGGAAATAAGCAAATATTTGTTTGAAAATGGAGATAGAGCAAAAACTCCCTTTTTGTCGGACCGAGAGTTCCATACTATAAGCAATTCCCATATAACAGCAAGCATAAAAGTTGAAGTTCTTGCTTTTTCTATTCCCTGGTTTAAGTAGAATAGAAATACAAGAGCTTCACATAAGAATTGAACAAAAAATGAAATAAGTATTTGGAAAATTTTTCCCTCCAGCAACCCCTCTTTTGGATTTCTCGGTTTCTTCTTCATAACATCCTCTAAAGGAGGATCAAAAGCTAGGGAAAGAGCGGGCATACCGTCAGTAACTAAGTTTAAGTAAAGTATCATAGCAGGTGTTAGAGGTAAAAGGCCAAAGGGGGAGAAGAGTGAAATTAGCGCAAGTTCAGAAAAGTTACATCTTATTAAGAAGAAAGAAAATTTCCTTATATTTTCATATATTATCCTTCCCTGCCTTACAGCTTCAACAATTGTTGCAAAATTATCGTCAGCTAAAATCATGTGGCTTGCCTCTTTCGCCACATCAGTTCCTGTAATTCCCATAGCAATTCCTATGTCGCTTGCTTTCAAAGCAGGAGCATCGTTTATCCCATCTCCAGTCATAGCAACAATATGGCCTTTCTTCTTCAAGGCTCTAACTATCCTTAATTTTTGTTCCGGAAAAACTCTTGCATAAACTTCCACATCCTCAACAATCCTTTCAAACTCCTCATCACTCATCATTTCCAGTTCTTCTCCAGTTAAAACAACCCCTTTTTTCAAAATTCCAACCTCTTTCGCAATAGCGATTGCAGTAAGCTTATGGTCCCCAGTTATCATAACAGTTTTTATTCCCGCACTTTCACACATTTTTTGAGCTTCTATCGCTTCTTCTCTAGGAGGATCTATTATTCCAACTATACCAAGGAAAACAAGGTCCTTTTCCAAATCATCCTTAGAAAACTCCTTAATTCTTTTGTACGCAAAACCCAAATTTCTTAAAGCTCTAGAAGCAAACTCATCGTTCACGGAAAGAATTTTCTTTTTCTCCTCTTCATCCAACTCCTTTTCTTCATTTCCAATTAAGATCTTTGAGCATTTTTCGATTAAAACTTCTGGAGCTCCTTTGCAGCAAACTAAGAATTCTCCTTCCAAAGAATTAACAGTTGTCATCATCTTTCTCTCGCTTGTGAAAGGTATTTCATAAACTCTCTCTTCCTCCCACTTCACATTACCTTTGGAGGCTAAAACGAGAAGACATCCTTCTGTAGGATCTCCAACTATTTTCCATCTTTCCTCCTTAATAAGCTTTGAGTTGTTGCACAAGGCACCAACTTTAAGCAAAAGAGAAAGGTGATTATCATTTTTAACTTCAACCTTCTTCCCATCTTCAAGAAATTCACCTTTAGGCTCATAACCGACACCAGTAACTTTTATAATTCTTCCGTTCAAGTAAATTTCTCTAGCAGTCATTTCTCCTTTTGTTATAGTACCGGTTTTATCAACGCATATTACAGTAACAGATCCTAAAGTTTCCACGGAGGAAAGTTTTCTAATTATAGCATTTTTCTTCGCTAAATTTCTAGCCCCTATTGCAAGCGTTGTTGTTACTATTGCAGGAAGCCCTTCCGGAACAGCAGATACAGCTAAAGCAATGCTAATCATAGCCACGTTTAAAATTGTGGAGCGTGTAAGCTCCCCTAAGTAAAATTCCCTTAGGATGTTGATCAAGAAGATGAAAACACATGCTATTAAAACAACTTTACCCAATTTTTTTGCAAAAGAGGAAAGTTTTCTTTTTAACGGAATCTCTTCTTCCTTAATCATTCTTATTTCCTTTGCAATTTTTCCAAGCTCTGTTCTCATTCCGGTTGAAGTTACTACAAATTTCCCCCTTCCATAAACTACATTCGTTCCCATGAAAACCAAATTATTCCTTTCCCCACTTTTTTCAGAAGTTTTTTCTACAGGGATAGATTCTCCTGTTAAAACGGATTCATCAACCTTTAATTCGTAAGCTTCTAAAAGCCTGCCGTCTGCAGGAACAGCATCCCCGCTCTCTATTAAAACTACGTCGCCAGGGACCAATTCCTTTCTATCTATTATTTCTTCTATACCATCTCTAATTACTTTTGCTTTAAGAGAGGCATACTTTTGCATTAGTTCTAGAGTTTTCTCCGATTTATACTCTTGAACGAACCCCATCAAAATTATTAGAAAGATTATGGAAGAGATTGTTATTCCATTTATTTTTTCACCAAATAAAAATGAGATTAAGGTTGCAACGAGCAAAATAAGAATGAAAACATCCTTGAACTGATTCAAAAAAATTTTTATCCCAACGAACCTCTTTTTCCTTTCTATTTCGTTTGGCCCAAATTCCTTGATCCTTCTTCTTGCCTCTTCATCGCTTAAGCCGTTCAAGCTAGTGTTAAGCTTCTTAAGTATATCTTCTTTCTCCAATAAATGCCATTCTTCCATATTAAAGAATTCTTTTTTATTGAAATTTTATTTTTCGAAAATTTTTGTGGAAAATCTCATTTAAGTTAAAGTTAAAAAATAAATCTAATCGAGAGATATAAAAATTATGCCAAAGAAAGAGGGAATGGAAGGATTTAAATTCAAGGACCCGAAGTATGAGCAGGATTTGGTTTTTAAAATCGTGCCAATCGATTCTTTAAAAGTAGTCGAACATCAGAGAAAACCGAGCAATTATCATGTTACCCATTTAATTTCTTCGATAGAAAGAGTAGGGTTCATAGTTCCTTTAGTAGTTGTAGAGAAAGGAAATAACTACATAATTTTGGATGGCCAGCATAGATTTTTAGCTGCTCAAAAATTGGGGTTGAAAGAGTTGCCAGTAATTGTAATTCCGGGAAAGCTCGCAAACTTAATGATGAACCTTAACATCGAGAAAGAGCTTAACATAAGGGAAAAATCTTACGTAGCTTTAAACATATACAGACAATATCTTCAAGAAAACCCAAAGCTAATAGAAACAGACCCTGTTTTAACAGATTCCATAGAACAAGCCTATTATGTCACTTTAGGAATAGGGTATGAGAAAGAGGAAAGGTTAAGAGGAGGAATTTTAGAATCCATAATGAAGAAATGTGATTTCTTCTTGGAAATGCCAATTGAAAAGGCGTTGGAAGAAAGGGAAAGAAGGTCTGAAAGGGTGAGGGAAGCAAATTCTTTAATAACAGAAATTGCACAAAAGCTCAAGGAAATGGATAAATGGCATCCATTTATCTATCAACAAATTCTATCGTTTGCCAATCCTTACAAGAGGAAGAGAGAGCCTGTTGAATTTGATAAAATGTTTGATCTTCTAATACAAAATTTGAAAAAAGCAAAGGAAAATCCAGAAATTGTATTGAAGGAAAGGATAGAAGAGTAAACTTTTTCGTTATGCTTAAAACTTT
>CAZPVR010000042.1:0-3865 GCA_964590365.1 uncultured archaeon | reverse complement strand
AAAGAAATGGGCCTGCCGGGATTTGAACCCGGGACCAACGGGTTTCTCTCATCTTTTTCTCGAAGCTTTTAGTAACCTAAAAGCCCGCTGCTCTACCATGCTGAGCTACAGGCCCTACCTTATAAAGAATTGTGTTTAAGGATTTTAAATTTTCACTTCAGCAGAATTCTCACCATCTTAAAGCAATTCTGCTAGAACTCTCTTATGTCTATACAAATTGCGCACAAAATGTTAACATTCTAAACTTTATGTTTTTCTTAAAGCTGAATTATTTAATCCTATTTCTCTGTAATGTATGCGTTTGCCAACTGTATTTCCTCAACTTTGAACTTTTTCCATAACCGCAAGCTGCGCATACTTTAGTCTTAATGTTATAGCTATGTCTACCACACCTTCTGCATCTTATATGGATTGTTTTTCTCTTTTTCCCCATCGAAGGCGTTCCTTTAACCATTCAAGCCACCGTTTTAATTTAGCATGGAAATTTAAAAGTATTGCTAAAGTTTTATTAATCACAAGGTATAATTTCTCTTTTTTCTGAAGATACATTACGACATATACAGTTCTGACAAATACCTATACATCCATAAGTTCCGCTATCGCATAAAGCACCAGGAGGGCAACCGCCTGTTTTTATCCCAACACATTTGCATTCCTTTTGAATACCGCCGAAAGCAGACCAATTGCCACATTCCTGGCCAATTGGAAAACCAAATATAAAAGAGAATAAAAAAATTAATGAAAAGACAATTATTCCAATTACTAATAAACCAACCCATATTTTTTTCATAAAATATTTTCTCCTTTTTAATCATTATAAAACTTTGCGGGGGCTGGGATTTGAACCCAGGAAGGCACTAAGCCACAGGCGTTCTGCTTTCAACCTCAGGCCTGCGCCATCGACCAGGCTAGGCGACCCCCGCTTATAATAATATTATGTTTATAAAATCTTTTCAAGCATTTCTAAGCTGAATTTTGTTTGGGAGCAACCATTCTTGATTAAAGGTACTGCTTGGCCGGGTATCTTTCTTATCTTCAAGAATTCTCCTGCAAGTTTAAGTTCATTTCCGCATGCAACACCAACTACTCCTTCATATTTTTCAATTATTTTTGGGATGCAAGAACTTCCTGGTAAAATGTATACATCGTAACCTTTTTCCTTTCCAATATTGTTTGCTATATTTACTAAGCAATCTGGGGAGCATGAGTTACAAAAATAAGAAGATATACTTGAATCGAAACTCGCTTTGCATTTATAGTCCATGTATTTTCTGGAGCAATGAGGAAGGAGTAATGCCCTTTTGCTCGTAGCTTTGAATTCCTTCTCATAAAATTTATTTAAACAATAAATTTCAACCAAATCTTCCATTACTTCTAGAATTGAAGCTAAATTCAATCCGCACACTTCCTCCAACCTAAACTTCTTTATCAAACTTAATACTTGCTCTTTTGCCCTTTTATGCAATCCTTTCTCGTAACTAATTCTAGCAATATCTTCAAAAATTTTTTTAGGAACTGAAGAAAAATCGAAATTAAATTTGTAAGGCATATTTTAAATATCGTAATTGAACTTTAAAACTAAATCGAAAAGGGATTTTAAAGCTAGAGAATAAGTAATTTCCATAAGCTTTTTTGGCGCAAGGGAAAATTCAACTAAGTCAGCACAACTAATTTTAATTCCATCGATTATTTCTCTAAATTCCAAATAGCTTAAACCATTTGGCTCAGGATTTTCTACTGCAGGAGCAAACGATGGGTCGAAGAAGTCTATATCTAAACTTAAATAAATTTTTGAATTGCGAGAAAATTTTCTAACTTTCTTTTTCACATCCTCTAAATTCTTCTTAATGTAGGTTGAAGTGAAGTACAAAATTCTATTATCCTCCAAAAAGTTCAATTCATCTTCGCTACAAGCCCTTAAGCCAAGTATAAAAAAGTTTTTGTAACCATTTTCTACAGCCCTCCTAAGCCATGTAGAGCAATTGTAGTAATTATTCTCTAGCCTTAAAGGCCAAGTTGAATCTTTCACTTTTTCATCAGAATAAAAATTTTTTGCATCAGCATGCGCGTCTAAAACAATAATTTTAATATCTTTTTCAAAGGCTTGAAGGGAGAAAAGGGAAACTAGATGGGATTTGCTTATTATAACTGGGAATTTTTTCTTCTCCAAAACTTCTTTAACTTTTTTGGCGATTTCAGAAGCATTTTTAGGCCTAAAATTTCCAGAATCGAAAATCCTTATGCCTTTTTTTCTTTCCAAATCAAAAGTTTCGAAGAATAGGCTAAACTTCCTGAAAAAATTAATTGATTTTATGGAATTCTTTCCCAAAAGAAAGCTTAAAAGGATTACATTTGAATTCTCTTCTCCAAAATCAAACCCAAAAAATTTTTCCATAATTTTATTTTTCAACTTCTAAAAATTATTTTATGAAAGCCATAAAAGTGGAAAATATAAGCAAGAAGTTTAAGGATAGAAGAAAATTTTATGCGCTCAAGAAAATAAATTTGGAAATAGAGAAGGGGGAATTCTTCTGCTTGTTAGGGCCAAACGGAGCCGGAAAGACAACCCTAATACAAATAATTTTAACGATTTTAATTCCCGATGAAGGAAAGGTTGAAATTTTGGGAAAGGATCCTTTTGTAGAGAAAGAAGTTTTGACACAAGTAAATTTTGTGCCAATGGAAAGGCCATATTCGCACTTAAAAGTCAGAGAGTTTCTTTTCACATACGCAAAAATTTATGATGTAGATTTGAAAAAGGTTGACGAGTTAATAAAAGAATTTAAGCTGAAGAATTTAGAAGGAAAGGAATGTTGGATGCTTTCAAGCGGTGAAATTTCTAGAGTTAGCCTAGCAAAGGCCTTGCTTAACGACCCAAAAATTTTGTTTTTGGATGAGCCAACTTTTGGTTTAGACCCGAAAACTAAAATAGAAATCCAAAATTACTTGAAAAAATTGAACAAAGGAGGAAAAACAATATTCTTCGCGAGTCATGATATGGCTGAGGTTGAAAGGTTAGCTACTAGAATATGCTTCCTAAAAGGAGGAAGAATACTTGATGTAAAGGATAAGAGCGAAGTTATTAAAAGATTTGGGAGCGTGGAAAAATATTGGTTGAGGCTGGGAGGATGAAACTAAAAAGGATAAAGACTTTGATTTATAGGGATTACTTAATTTTCCTTAAATCAAAATACAGATGGTTAGAATTCTTCTATTTCCCCATAACTTCTTTAATAATTTGGGGCGGGTTTGCGCTCTGGACAAAAGAATTTGCAAGCTTAGCTGGTAGAATAGCTTTAGTTGTAAACGTATTCTGGAGCTATGCTTATGTAGTTCAATCAACAACAAATTTGAGTATAAATGAAGATGCGTGGCATAGCGAGATCCATCACATATTTATTTCAGGAATAGGAAAATGGGAGTACATAATTTCAAAAACATTGTTTGGATTATTGATCTCTCTAGCAAATCTCTTTGCAATGCTTTTCGTAATGCACTTTCTCTTCTTCCAAATTTCACACATGATTCTGGAAATTTTTATGCTAAGTTTACTAACGGCTTTCATTTCAATTTCCTTAGCATTGCTCATTGCGGGACTCTTCTTTACTTTAGGAAGGGACTATGCATGGCTTTCTTGGTCTGTCCTACAATTTTTTATTCTCCTTTCATTCCCTCTTTCTCCCCTTGAAATACTTCCTCCTTCGCTTCAAGCTATAGCTAAACTAATGCCCTACGCTTACCTCTTTCAAGCTATAAGAAATTTAATCTTTAATAAACCTTTTTTGGAAAATTTTATACTCAGTTTCGAATTGGGGATATTTTACTTGGTAATCGGTGCTTTAGTTTATAAATTTGGGTTTGATTT
>CAZPVR010000041.1:0-3957 GCA_964590365.1 uncultured archaeon | reverse complement strand
GATATAACAGAAGAGGAATGTGATGCAATAGTCAATCCTGCAAATTCTTCAGGCCATATGGGTGGTGGGGTAGCTTTAGCGATTAAGCTTAAAGGAGGGAAGGAAATTGAAGAGGAAGCTGTTAAAAAGGCTCCCATTCCTTTAGGAAAAGCGATAGCTACGAAAGCAGGAAAATTAAAATGCAAATTTGTAATCCATTCTCCAACTATGCAAAAGCCGGCAGAAAAAATTCCTTTGGAAAATGTTAGACTTGCAACGAGAGCTGCTTTAGAGCTTGCAAAAAAATTGAAGATTAAGAGCATAGCTTTTCCTGGGATGGGAACTGGAGTAGGGGGAATAAAGGCTGAAGATGCTGCAAGAATAATGATAGAAGAATTTAAAAATTTTGAGGATTTGGAAATTAGAGTAATAGCTTTTGACGAAAAGCTTTACCAAGCTTTTAAGAAGTTTGAAAGTATAAAATGAGAATATGGAAGTTTTCGTTGGAACGAGCGGTTGGCACTACCAAAGTTGGAATCCTGAACTAAGCTTTGATTGGTACATTAAAAATTCTGGTTTGAACGCGATTGAACTAAATTCTAGCTTTTACAGATTTCCTTTTCCAAATCAAGCCAAATCTTGGGCGAGAAAAACAAAATTAATAAATCCTGAATTAAGATGGGCAATTAAGGTTAATAGGCTTATAACTCATGTTTTTAAATTTAATGAAAGGGCCCTTTCAACTTGGAAAAAATTTGAAAGTTTGTTTGAGCCTTTGAACGAAAATATTGATTTTTATCTTTTTCAATTACCCCCTTCCTTAAAATCAAGCTTTGCCCCTAAACTCGAAAGTTTTATTAGACGAGTAAATTTAAAAGAAAAATTTGCTTTAGAAGTTAGAAATTTAGATTGGTTCAAAGAAAAATGGATAGAATGGGCAAAGAGCTTGGAAATAACTTGGGTAAGCGTTGATTCTCCAGATTTTCCTCTAGAAGTTTATTCGAGTAACGGAATAGTTTATGAGAGAATGCATGGAAGAAGTGCATGGTACTCTCACTATTATACGGATGAAGAGTTAAAAGAAGTGAAAGAAAAGATTTTGAAAGTTAAACCAAAAAAGGTTTATGTATTCTTTAACAACGATCATGCTATGCTAGAAAACGCACAAAGAATGCTTGAGCTTTTAACTAAAGGAAAAATTTTGAAAAAAGAAAACAAAAAGCTTAAAATCAAATCAAAGTTATATTCCTTCTTGAAGAATAAGTAGCGAAAATCATTTAAATTAATACACTCATAATTTTTAAAATAACGGTGATTGAAATCATAATACCAGTAAGATGTTTTACTTGTGGAAAACCGATAGGCCACCTTTGGGAAGAATATAAAAGAAGGGTTTCTCAAGGGGAGGAAAAAGGAAAGGTATTGGATGAACTTGGAATAAAAAGATATTGCTGCAGACAAGTTTTCTTAGGCCATACTGACTTAATAAAAGACATTGCTCAATTTAAGCCGTGAGATCATGAGATGGCCTAGAGATAGACTTACTAGGTTCGAGTTTGCTCGTTTAATAGGTGCAAGAGCTTTGCAAATTGCATTAGGCGCTCCAATATTAGTTAAAACAGATTTAAAGGAGCCTGCAGAAATAGCTAAGCTCGAGTTTAAGAATAAAATTCTTCCCATAACTGTTAAAAGAAGGTTACCTTCCGGAGAGGAAATGATAATAGACATAAAAAAAGCCGTAGAAAATTGGCTTGAGGAGCATAAAGGAGAAATTTAAAAGATATATTTCAAAAGGGGTTGGAAGAAATTTATCCCTTCTTCCCTAAGCTTCCCTAAATAATATGAATTGAGTTGATAGTTCGGTAGTCTTAACTTCCTTTCTAAAAAATCTTTTATGATGGATTGCGAAACTTTCCTCGTATGTTCAGAGGGACCGAAAAACTCAAAGCTCGCTGTACTGTAAAAGAGATGACAATAATCTAAAGCTACGCAAACATGTTTGCAGAATATCGAGTCTATGTTTGGTTGGGGTATATCCTTATAATTCCTTAAATCTTTGAATATCATCCTTTTGCTTAAAGGGGGTTTGCAAATCGATTGATAAATGCTTCTATGGCAATTGCAATTTGCAATTAAATTTCTGAAAGACTTTTTCTTTTCCTCGAAGGATACGCTATCTGGCAAAAGATTCACTATTTTAACATGATAATATCTTCCCTCCTCCCACCCTTTCCTGCTTAAAGAGCTTACTTCAACTATTGCTGTATTATCTTCACCGTAGCAAGAACGTTTTCCGATCAAGCTATGCTTTGAATCATGCACTCTAGGCAATTTCCTTAGCTCTAAGTATTTTTTAAAATCTTGAGGAGAAATTTCATAATCTCCGTATAGCTCATATTCCACAGTAACTAAAGCTGTTGCATCCACTCTGCTCATTATGTCTATTGCTGAGTAGCACTTATTGTCCTTCAACCAAACGAAGGAAACGTCGGTTAATTTTCTAGCTGGCGAAGCCATATTTATTAGAGAGAAAGGTAAGAAATATAAAATTTTATTCTAAAAATTCTGCATCATCTACTATACCATCACAATCCCTATCTATACCCAAAACAACTTTTGCTATTTTTGACGAATCAAATTTATTCCCCTTTTCAATTTCTTTCAATTTCTTTACAAACGCTAGAACAGCTGCTCTGGTACCTTTAAACCTTTTTCCTGCAAGAATGAGTATCTCGCTTTTTTTGCTGAAAGGATTTTTTATCCTCTCTATTACCCCAACTTCATCTTGCAAGTATAAACTTTTTGAAATTGTTGAAAAAACGCTCCACTCTTTTTTAAATTCAAAAAACAGGGGCAAATCTTTGTTTATTCTTTCCACTATCACGTTGGCTTTTGGTCCTCCTACTAGTATTAAATTTCCCTTCAAATCATTTTCTTTAACTTCTGTATCAAGCTTATAATTCGGTATTTCAGCATTCTTAACGAACGTGCCAAGGAAAAGGGCTAAGTCTATAGCGCAGCAGGAATCAGAAGCTTGAGCTCCATATTTTCCATGCGGGTCAGGAGAACCGACTATTATCCTTGCATTAAATTTTCCATCTTTTACAAAAGGTTCCAAGAACTTTATCTCCTTTATCCTAACTTTCTTATCCAAAATTTTCCCTCCTTCAAAGAGTTTGAAGGAAATAAAGGGACATTTTACTCTATAAATTTTTGCCAACGCCCCAACTCTTTCTTCTGTCCTTAAAACTTCTATTATTCCAAATTTTTCCAAATTCCTTAAATGGTAATAAATTTTCTGCTCATGCTCCTTAAGCCTTCTTGCAATATCCATTGCACAACTCGGCTCTTCAGCAAGGATCTTAACGATTTTAAGAGCAAGCTCGTTACTAAGGCTTCTCAAAATTCTTCTGTCTTTAATTAAAATGCTTTCATAAGCTTTTTGTCCCTCTTCCCTTTCCTCAACAAAGAAATGCATGATTATAAATCAATTTTTAACATTATAAATTTATTTTTAATATTGAAAACAAATTTTTCCTTTTTTCTTACTCATCAAAAAGTAATCCCAAAACAAGGATTTTAATATTCATTTTTATTTACAATTTTTCAATTTGAGAACATGGAATGTCCAAAGTGCAAGTCTAGCAAAATCAGAATAATAAAAGCGGGTTATCCAGAGGCCTATGAATGCAAAAAATGCAAATTCATTTGGAGTAAAAATAAAAGGAGCTTGATTGACGAATGAGAATTGAATTAAAATATTTGAAAGCCAGAAAAATCGGATATTTGTCGATGTGGAGAATTGAAGGTATGGATAAAGAAAATAACCCAATAAGGTTTTACATAGATCATTTAGCGAATAAACCACGGCCAGATTTGACCTATGTTGAGGCAAGCGATGTGAAAGCTGAAGTTAAGGAGAATGTCCTTTATCTTTTGGATGAAAGAATAATCGAAACGAAGAAAGAATGGTAATAT
>CAZPVR010000040.1:0-4787 GCA_964590365.1 uncultured archaeon | reverse complement strand
GAAAAGTGCATCGTTGATATTTCTCCCATTCTGTTCTGTCATAATCTTTTGGTAAATACAATTTCCCTCCTGTTCCCCTCTCCTGCCAGTATGGTATTATAAAAAACCAGTGCCATCCTTCCTCTTCATAATTGCAGCACCAATGCATCACATGGCCAAAAAGATTTCTTATAACCTCTTTTTGGGTTATCGTTACTGTTTCTTTAAAAGTAAATTCAATCGTATAATCTTTGCCACACATTCTTTCCTTTGGTTCATTGCCGCTCAAATTTCTGCATAAATCGGAGCAAAGCAAATAATTTCCGCTAGAATCCTTATCTATTATTCCAACGCCTATTACTTCAGGGCTTAAACAAACATCTTTTGGCTGAACTTTCCTCGTATCTTCTCCGGAGCACATTGCCATCGCGCATCTAAGATAATTTAAGAACCTTGTTTTTTCTTCTGCAGGATAAGGTACTTTAATGGCAGGCCATTTTGCGTAGAAAATTAAAATTGCAACTATTACAAGAATACCTAAAAACATGAAAACGAGGAGCGAAATACTTTCTCTTTTTACCACAATTTAAATTTGTTTTTTCAAGAATAAAGTTTTAAGTATTTTTTAAACCATTCAAGCCATCTTTCGTATATAAGTTTTGAATCCAAACTTCCAACTTCTTCCTTAACTTGCTCAGAAATTAAATGGAAAATTTCGTTTGCGTCAGAAACTGTTTTTGCTTCTAGTATGTCTGGATTGTTAAGCCTCCTTGCAAAATCGACCATAGTTTCCTTAATTTTTGCTCTTAACAAAATATTATCCCAGACAGCATCCCAGTTTGCATGCCATTCCTTAACCTTCTTTGCAATTTCATTCAACACAAAAGATTCTCCTTCTAGCAAAACATCAGTTGGTTTAAGCTTATCCTCTTTAGCAGAATACTGCATTAAAGTTGTAAAACCTTCTTCTTCTAAAGGATCTTTCTTCCAATGTTTTTTAACTTCAACGAGCTCAGTAATCCTCCTAAACCTGTGCAAGCCATCAGCAGATTTCAAGTTTGAGGAAATAATTATTAAATCTGTTGCTTTAAAGCTTGTTGGGGGGACTCCTAAATCGTTAACAACCCTATCAAAAACTCCGTAAGCAGATTCTCCGTGTATAGTGCCTGCAACTAAGTTTGCTAAAGCTCCTATTCTCATAGCCTCATATAAAGCCTTAGCTTCGACAGACCTAACTTCCCCTATTATTAAGACAGAATCTCCTAAGCGCAAAGCTGTTCTTAAAGCCTCTTCTGCAGGCAATTCAGTTTCAATTCTTGTTATTACAGATCGCGATTTCAACCTTTCTATGTTATACCCCAATTCCCTTAATTGGGCTACGGGTATTTCTAAAGTATCTTCCAAAACAACTATCCTAAACCTTTTCATAATTTCGACTATCATGCTTGAAAGAAAGCTTGTCTTTCCGGCTCCTCTTCCGCCTGCAACCAAAACGCTTCTCCCCCCATCTATTATAAAGCTCATAAGGCCTGCAAACAAAGGGTCGAACATTTTAAGGTTTACGAAAAGGGGGAAAGTCCATGGTTTTTCTCTATGCCTCCTTATAGCAAAAGCAAGGCCTTCAGGGCTTAGGCTTCTTGTTATTGCGCATATCCTTGCCCTTCCTCCAGGGATTAAAATTTCCGTATCCAAAACAGGGTTTGCTTCGTCCAAAGGCCTTCCTGAGTAAATTCTAAACCGAGTTGCCCACGTTTCTGCATCCTCGTTCGTTGGGATTAAATTTGTTTCACATTCTTCAAAATCAGAGTGCTGAATGAAAATCGGGGTTGAGCCGATAGGAGAGTTTATGTATATATCCTGTATTTTTTCATCAGAAAGCAAAATTTCCAATATTCCAAAGCCTGTTGTATACCTTATTAAAATAGAAGCAAGCTCGTTTATTTCGCTTTCTTTCAAAAAAATTTTCATCCCTGCTGCAATCTCTTTTATAACGTTTTTTCCTAGCGAAAAATAATATTCTCTCATCTTCTCCATTTCTCTAAACTCGAGCTCGCTCGGCCTTCTTTCGCTTAAATATGAAATTGCCTTTTCCAGAAGCTCGTGCTTCTCTTCGCTCAAGGAAAATTCGGGAGGAAAAATGAAGTAGTAAAACCTAACTTTCCCAGGAATCTTATAGATTTCTACTTTAACTTTGTTAGGGAGCTCGTATCTTTCTATACAATAACCTTCTTTTGGAGGGGTTGATTTGAAGCGGGTAAACATGAAAACGGGCTTTATAACAGGCTTAAAGAATTCTCTGTAAATCTTCCTTCCATACTTATTTTTCAAAAGCGGCAAAGCATTTTTAATTAAATCACAGCTCTCCAAATTCTTTCTTAAATATTCTAACCTTGCTAAAAACTTTTCATAGTATCTTTTGCATCTTTCATCAGATTTGCTGATTGCAAACTTTGTTCTTAAAATCATTCTATTCAGCTTTAAGTAAGCTCCTATAGGGTCCTTTCTTATAACTTCCTTAACTAGGAAGAAAAGTTCATTTATCCTTTCAGGATAGTATTTACATTCTTCTTCCAACTCAATACTTTCCAAAAACCTTTCTACCTGAAGCTTATTGAGTAAATCTGCTATTTGGCTCAAAAGCCTTACTTGATCGAAATAGTACTCGATTTCCCTCTTTTCAACCAAAACAATTTTCTCAACATTTTTAACTTCCCTAAGCAAATCTATTATAGCTCCCATGCATGCATCGGAATCCTCTATACTCGGCTCTATAACCCAATTCCTGCAATTTATCCTTAAAATTCCGTTTCTCAGCTCATAATCCACAGAAGCACCTATTTAAATTTTTCTTGTTCGAAAACAAATTCTTTATTAATGGAAAAAGATTTTTCGAGCATAATAGCGGAAAGTGTTAAAAGGATAAATGAAAATACAAGAAGGATAAAAATTCTTGAGCAAGGCCTTGAAAGGTTGGAAGATAGGGTTGAAAAAATAGAGAGTAGCATTTTAACAAGACTTAGCGATTTAAAGCTTGAGTTGGATAAGCTTTCTATAAAGCTTAATTCAGTTTCTGAAAAAATGAAGTTTTTGGAAGAGGAAATGAATAAGGTTAGTAAAGAAGTTGATAAAAAAGCGAGCAAAGTTGAGCTTAAAGAAATCGAGAATTTCATAAGTTTAATAAATCCAGTAACTTCTGCTTTCGTTACCCAAGATCAATTAGAAAGGATTTTGGATGAAAGGCTGAAGAAAGCTAAAACTTAACTTTTATAATTTAAAAGCAAAAAATTATATAAGAGAAAATGATCCTTTTTAAGAAAAAGAAAGCAGAGGAAATTGGGGGAAAAGGCTATGTTCCTGTTGAAAGGGTAAGGGATTTGAGTTCAAAAGGCTTTTCTGAGCTTGAAATAATAGATGTTTTGAGGAAAGAAGGTTTTTCTCCTGAAGAAGTTGATAAAGCTTTGAGAGAGGCTTTAAAGGAAAAGGTTGAGGAGGAAAAGCCTTTAGTTGTTGAAGAAAAAAGAGAGGAAGTAGAGCTTCCTGAAACTTCTTTGCCACAAGAATATTATCAAGGTTATGCAACCGAGGAATACTTAGATTATCTTGTTTCTGAAAAGCTTAGCAACGTTAATGAAAAGATAAACGAATTCAACGTAAAGTTTCAGGAACTTGAAAACAAGATTGCAGCAATAAGCGCACAAATAAATGAAATTTCTAGGCTTAGGGTCGAAGGTCAGGAAAGTATAATAAATAAGATAGATAGTTTTAAGGAAAGCATAAACGAAATTGAATCAAGGTTAGGAAGTTTGGAGAAAGCGTTCAAAGAAACTTTACCTGCTTTAATAGAATCGGTAAGAGCCCTAAGCGATTTAGTGCAGAGGATGAAAAAAGAAGTTTAATAATAATAAGGAGAGAACAAATCAGAAACCCATCCTATTATGAAAGCATAAATTATAGCTGCTATAATCCCTATTATTATTCCTTTCGTCCCCTTGATTTCCATCATGCAAATTATGAAAATAGAAAGGGGTGCTATTATTCCTCCAAGTTTTGAGATTATTATAGTTATGAAAGAAATGCAGAAGGCTAAAATTCCACTTATAGCCTTTGACTTAAAAATTTTCTCTGTTATGAAGTAAAGCGCGATTGAAAAAAGGATTAGAGGAAAAAGAAAGTCTGTGAGCAAATTGGGTAACTTTAAAAGCTCAGGCGAAATTCCAAAAATTTTTGAAATTTGGCGTTCTGATATCATTTTCTTCACTCAATAACCTTCAACTCTTCTCAATCTCACTTTTAATTTTGTCTATAGTCTTACTTAATTTAACACAAGCCTCTTCGAATTTTCCTTCCTCATAAAACTTTTTTTTAGATTCGCCTAAGGTTTTAAATATTTTTTCGATACATTTGTATATCTTCTCCCTCTTCTTCTTCTCAGTTGGAATTGTAGTGTACCTGTACTTTTCCCTTAGATTTGAAATTAATTTATTTGCTTCATCTTCTAACTTTTTAAATTCTTCCTCTTTTTTAAGTTGAGATAAAAATCCTTGGTAAGTTTCGCTTGGTGTAAAGTGTGTTTTATGCAAACCTCTAAATAGAAGGGAAAGTGCGGCAAAGAAGAAGAGAACACCAAATATTCCTACAGAATATAATCCAAAAACTGCAAACAAATTTTGAACCATTCTTGAAAAAATGCCTATAGGTACGGTACAGAAAGCTATAGAAAATGCGATCAAATGGATTGCCCAAGCAGGAAATACCTCTTTAAGCTCGTTCATAATCCCTTCTACTATTCCCCACAAACCAATGAACGG
>CAZPVR010000039.1:0-5395 GCA_964590365.1 uncultured archaeon | reverse complement strand
AAGAGGCATGAATTTTATACTTCAAAAAAACTTCCTGTATTCTTCGTAATTTGCGATATAAGAAACTGGTTTTCCAAAGCTGATACAATAGTTCAAAATCCTCCGTTCGGAATAAAATCTAGACATGCTGATAGAATCTTCATAGAAGCTGCTTTAAGATGCGGCAAAAGGATTTATACTTTGCATAGGAATGGGAGGAAGAAAAACAGAGAATTTTTAAAAAAATTCATAGAAAGTTTTGATGCAAAAGTTGAAAGAATTATCAAGTACGAATTCATTCTGCCTTCTATATTCAAATTCCATAGAAAACCAAAGGTAAAGTATTTCGTTGATTTGTACGTAGTAGAAAAGTTGAATAATGAAAAATGTGAATTTTAGAATATGGAAGTAAAGGGTTTGAGATGCAAAACCTCTAGAGTTTCATACGTTTGGAACTATTTCTTAATACTACTCTCTTCATTCTTTCTTATTCTTCTTCTACCTTATTTAAACTTCTCCGATTTTCTCTCCCAACTAATTTTCATAATAATTTTTTCCATAATTTTAATACTTCTTCTAGAACCAGAATCCGAAAAAATTTACAGAGAGTACATAATAACTGATAATGAAATTAAAAAGATAGAAGGTATATTTTCGAAAAGGGAAGTTTCCATTCCTTTCCAGAGCATTGCTGACATCACCCTTGTAAAATCTTTAGTGGGAAGAATTCTTAATTTCGGGAATGTTCTAATAAAAGGGGTTGACGGAAGCATAGTTTTAAAAGGCTTAAGGAATCCTGAAAGGATTGTAAGGATAATAGAGGAAAGGATGAAAAAAGAAAGCGAATAAATTTTAATTTTTTAAAAAGAATTATGAGAGTATTTATCTTACCTTTTGGATGTTCAGCAAACCTTTCTGATTCAGAAATAATTGCAGGGCTTTTGAGGAAAGAGGGTTTTGAAATTGTTGAAAAGGAGGAAGAGAGCGATTTAAACATAATAGTTACCTGCAACGTTAAGCTACCTACAGAGAAAAGAATGATAAACGAGATAAGGAAATTGTCAAAGAAGCCATTAATAGTTGCAGGTTGCATGCCATCCACCCAAAGAGATATAATAGAAAAAATAAATCCAAGAGCTAGCCTTGTAGGACCAAATTCTGTAACAAAGATTGTTGAAGCTGCGAAGAAAACCTTGGAAGGGAAAAAAGTTATTTTTCTGGAAAATCTGAATGAGCCAAAAGTTTGTTTGCCGAGGGTTCAAAAGAGTAAAGTAATCCACATAACACAAATTTCAACAGGATGCAACTACTTCTGCTCTTATTGCATAGTTAGGCTTAATAAAGGAAGTTTGCTTTGTTTTCCATTCGATTTGATATTGAAAGATGTTAAGGATGCTTTGGATGAAGGAAAAAAAGAAATTTGGATAACCTCCCAAGACAATGCTTCTTATGAGTATGATGGTAAAAATTTGGGTGATTTAATTAAAGAAATTTGCAAAATTGGAGGGAAATTTTTTGTAAGAATAGGTATGATGAATCCTGCAAGCGTGAAGAGGTTTTTGAAGAATATTCTGGAAGCTTATAAAAATGAGAAAGTTTTCAAATTCTTGCATCTGCCTTTGCAATCCGGAAGTGATAGGATTCTAGAATTAATGAACAGAAAGTATACTGTAAAAGAATTCTTGGGAATCGTAAAGGAATTTAGGAAAAAATTTAAGGAAATAACACTTGCCACAGACATAATAGTAGGATTCCCCACTGAAGAAGAAAACGATTTTGAAAAAACTTTAAAAATTTTAGAAAAGATTAAGTTTGATGTTGTAAACATTTCAAAGTTTGGCCCAAGGCCTGGAACTTTAGCAAGCAAATTGAAGCAAATTGATGAAAAAATTGTTAGCGAAAGGAGTAAAAGGGTTCATGAGTTGGTTAATGAAATTAAGTTGAGGATTAATGAAAGATGGATTGGATGGAAAGGGGAAATTTTAATTGATGAAAAAGGAAAGGATAAAAGCTTCGTTGGGAGGAATTTCTGCTATAAGCCAATAGTTTTGGAAAGTGAAAAGGATTTAGTGGGAAATTTTGTTGAGGTGGAAGTTTATGAGGCAAAATCTAATTACTTGAAAGGAAAATTACTTTAAAATTTTACCAGTTTCCAAAAACCAAAGGTATAAGTCTAACTCCGCTAAACTCACTCCAAGCTCTTCAGCAATTTCTCTCAATTTCTCCTCAATTTCCAAATATTTTTTTGGAGTCAAGCTCTTTGGCCTCTTTACAATTCCATTCCTTTCAAGAACGTTTAAAATATGAAAATCTATTATCGCCAGATTTTTAAAACCTATGTTTCTTAAAAAATGGCTAGCCTCCTTGTATCCTATTCCATCTACATTCTTAGCTAACCATTCTCTTGCTTCTCTCTCATCCTTTAAACTTTCTAAAATTCTTTTAATAGGAAGTTTTCTTGCTTTTACTATGTACTTTGCCCTTTTTGGAAATCTATATCCAAGTTCTTTCAACCTTTTTTCCAACTCGCTTTCATTCAAACTTAGAAATTCTCTTCCGATTGCCTGTTGAATTCTGATACTTCTCTCGGCATTGAAGTTTGCTGTTAAGATACAGAAGAAAAGTTCCATTAAAATTTTTTCCTCACATTCCCAATTTTTTTCAAATTCCTTAATTCTCTTTTTCACTTTCTTTCCAACCTTCTCTTTAACACTTTTAAGCTCCTCTATTAGCTTCATTCGAACACCTAAAAGTTACTAAAAATCCATCCTCTTTTTCTTCTATCTTTTCTATTTTAACCTTAATCTTTTTCTCTTCCAAGAAAATTCTTAAATCTTCGAAGTAATCGTAAATTCCACAAGTCAAACAAAAAGGGCCAGAAAACTTTACTTTTATTTTTCCATTTTCGATCGAAATCAGCTTAGCTTTAGCTTCTGGGCTTCTCCATTTGTTAAACTCTTTTATCCCATCTTCTATACTTTTTTTCATAAAATTCATTTGCTTCCCAAACTTAAAGTTTAATGTGGAAGAAAAAATTTATGTTATACACAAACATCATGCTAAAAGACTCCACTATGACTTAAGATTAGAAATGGATGGCATTTTAAAAAGTTGGGCAATACCAAAAGAGCCGTTAAATAAAAAAGGTATAAAGAGGCTTGCGATTCAAGTTGAGGATCATGAATTAAGCTATGCTAACTTCGAAGGAATAATCCCAAAGGGTTTTTATGGTGCTGGGAAAGTTGAGATTTGGGACAAAGGAAGTTATGAATTGATTAAAAAGGATGAGGGAAAAATTGTTTTCAGAATTAAAGGAAATAAGTTAAAAGGAAAATTTTGTCTTGTAAAACTGAAAGACAAAAACTGGATATTTTTTAAAGCTGGGATTTAATTTTTCTCGATGTTAAAATTTTCTCCTGTCTATTTCTCTTAAGTTTTTTTCCTATTTCTCTCTCAAGTTTTTCGAACAGGGAATTGAGTGTTGAGGGTACATCCCAAGAGCTGGCTTTCGCTATAAAGTTTTGAGAGGATGCAGTAACCTTTGCATGGAAAGAATATTTTTTCCTTCCTTCACGACTATAAACTTTGACTGTAAGCCTAAAGCTTGAAATCTTCCACCTTTCCTCATATTTTTCCAGAAACTTTTGAATTCCTTCTTGAATTTCGAGCTTTTCCGGCATTTCTGCGTGAGATATTTCAACTTCTACCATACTCTCTTATAATTATTTTGTTTTTTAAAATTTAGCAGAATGTAAAAACTAAATTATGAAAAACAAAATTAAGTTAGAGGAGAACTTCGTTTTTCCCTGCGCTTTTAATTCAGAAAGGGGTTAAGAGATGGAAGAAAATAAGAAAGCCTTCATAATTCAAGGAATACATTCTTTTGTGAGTGGAGTTTTAACGATTCTTTTACCTTTTCTCATGCTTGAAAGGGGGATAGACATTATTTCAATCGGCTTAATTTATTCGATTTTGCCAATAATATTTCAATTGACAAGACTCGGCTTTGCAGTTCTCTCAGATTTCATAGGGAGAAAAATCTTTTTTGTCCTTAACGGAATTTCAAGAATATTACATACAATAATTTACTACTTTGCTTTTTCTCCCTTAGAATTCATTTTTGGGAAGATTGCTGAGGGGATGAGCGAAGCATCCCTTTGGGCCGTTAACAGAGCATTCGTTCTTGAGCATACTAAGAAGAAGTGGGAAAGCTTGGTTGAAATGAGAGTTTTCGAATCTGTTTCAGAAGCTTTTGGAATTTTGGTAGCAGGCTTCCTCATGAGCATTCTCCTTTACTCCAACACTTTAATTTTTTGCATGTTCATAAGCCTGCTTTCTCTTTTTCCCTCTCTTAAAATTCATGAAGCTAAAAGGAAAAAATTAAAAATCGAAAAGTTTTTTCAAGTTTTGAAAATAAATAAAAGGGGTAAATTTTTTAAAAGCGCTTTAATCCTATTCTTCATTCTTGGCCTTTCTCTCGGCCTTGTTGCTTACTATGTTTTTCCTCTATTTCTTAAAGAAAATGGTTATAGCTCTGAAGCTGTAGGAATTATAGTAGGGGTTCAAACATTAATAGCAGGAATCTCTCTTCACTATTTCATAAAAATTTTCAGCTTCAAAAGAATAATATTGTATGGCGCGATAATTTACTTCATTTTAATAATTTCTCTTTCCATCTCAAATTTCTTAGCAGGCTTAATCTTAATTCTCTTAGGTTTTGGCTATGGCTTTGTAGTGGCAGGAATAGAGGCAATATTTTCCAAATCTACAAACCATTTTGCTTATGGTACTGATATAGGGCTTCTCATGACAACTTTTCATTTAGCCAGAACCTTAAGCCTTGCTATCTCGGGTTTTATAATCTCTTTGTACGGCTTTTCAATTCTTTTCACAACTTCGGGCCTTTTATTCCTACTTTATTCCTTTCTTTCGCTAAAATGGTTTAGAGAGTAAAAATATTCTGAAAAATACGAAAAGTATTTCATATAAATTTAAATACTTAGCGCGTGGAATAATAAAATTAGAAAATAAAGAGAGAAAAAAGAGAGATGTTCGGACCACATTTAACTTTGGATTTATACGGTTGTAATGAAGAAAAATTATCAGATTTAAATTTTATTTACAAGATTCTAGACGAACTCCCGAACTTGATGGAAATGCACAAGATTTCTCCACCTCAAGTCATTTTGCACAAAGGAAACCCAAAATCTTTTGATAAAGGTGGGATTTCTGCTTTTGTTTTAATAGCAGAAAGTCACATAAGCATTCATACTTTTATTGGCTATGGATTTGCAAGTGTTGACATTTTTTCATGCAAGCCGTTTGACGAGAAAAAAGTTGAAGATTATGTGGTAAAAGCTTTTGAAGCAAAGAAAGTTGAGAAAAACTTTTTAGAGAGAGGGAAAGAATTTCCAAA
>CAZPVR010000038.1:0-5934 GCA_964590365.1 uncultured archaeon | reverse complement strand
AAGAATAGTTGAATATTAAATTTAATTTACGTTAAATAAATTTTCACTCTCAATTTCTGAAAGTTAAACCTAAGAATTTAAATTCTTCTTTTAACTTTCCAATGGCTATGAATTTTCAACGCAAAAACGTCTGCGAGAAAATCTAAGAATAAATGGCATGCCATGGAAAGTATAAAAATACCAAAGTAAAAGTTCATCAGGAAAGCCCAGGGAAGAAAAATTAAAAGCGCGATTACTGTTGGAAAATTGTGAAAAAGGAGGAAAGAATTTCTGTACCTTGAGCTTTTCAAGCAGTACTTTAAAAAACTTCTGAAATTTCTGAAATACCTTGACGCCCAAATGGCTAAATGGTCTATATCTGGCAAAAAAGCGCCTGAAAAAATTGAGATTAAAAGCAGGATAGAAAATCCTCTTAGTAAAGAAAAAATTTCAAGAAAGAGGAATGGCAAAGCCAAATGAGCTATGTTGTGCAAAGCAACAACCTTTTTCATTTTTTCACCATAATAGCAAAACCATGACTATTGAAATTACAAAGGTAAAAAGCCAAACCCATGGCTTCCATAAAATTATTTTACTTCCGTCCAAAGGCTTTATTGGTAATAAGTTGAAAAGGGCAAGCCAAGCATTCGTGAATGCAATAATCCTAGCTATTTCCCCCGGCAAAAGAGAGAAAATTATGGCAAAAAATAAATTTGTTGCAGGACCTGCGAAAGCTATTATACCCATTTCGCTAACTGTTAAAGAAATTACCCTAAATCCCCATCTCCCGAAAGTGTAAGGATAAATTACCACAGCACCTGGAGATATGAATTTAAAGTTCCCGTAGCTTATTAAAGTAACAAAAAGAGCAAAAAGTATGCCAGGATACCATATTTTATAAAAAGCTGCACACCCAAACTTTCGTGCAACAAATTTATGAGCAAGCTCATGGAAGAGAAAAGCTGTTACAACGATTATTAAGTACAGCAAGAAATTTTGTAAGTTTGGGAATGAAAGTATAAAGCTTATTAAAAGAACTGAAATGGAAAGATCTTTCAACTCTTCTTTCGTAAATTCCATGATATCTAATTATGTGAAGAAATATTTTAAAGCTTCCTCAATATTAGCAACTTCCCTAATTTCTATTCCAACTTCTTTGCTTACATCTATTCTTTGCTGTTTGTATTCTATTCTGCAATAAGTCATAAACCCAATTTTTTTACATTCCTCTTGAGGCATGTAATAAATTTGAACTGACTGCCCTTTGGGAACTAAAAATAAAGTTGCCCCAACATCCTTAGCTGCTTTTGCCTTCGCAACTATTTCACCGACTTGCCCAATACTTCCATCAGGATTTATAGTTCCGGTTATCATAACACTTTCATTTATGGTTCTATTTTCAATAGCTGCTATAGTTGCTATAGTTATAGCTGCACCTGCAGAAGGCCCTTCTATCAATGAAGCATTCGTTTCTATTGCATAGAATAAATCAACATTCGACAAATCAAATCCTGTAATATTTTCTGCAACCCTTTTCGCTAACCTTATAGAATTTTGAGTATCAACCCAGAATAAAAGCTGGTCTATGTTAACTAAAGTCCTTCCCTCTCCAGGCTTTACCTCAACCTTTAACCTAGTTACAACTCCGTTTCCTTGGCTATCTACTGCAGGAATTTTTAAGTAAAATGTTGGAAAGGAATAATTTGTTAACACAACTTTCTGAGTTTTAACTATTTCTATAGCTACAGGAGTTTGCAAACTTGCTGTTAAAAAGAGGGAAAGAATTATCAGGGAAATTATTAGAACTAAAAAGGATGAGATTATTTTCTCCATATTGAATTAATTCGAGTCTTTAAATTTAAATGCAGGGGGCACGCCTCGGGTGGGCATAGCTTCCCAAGTTAGTTAACTGCATGCTTCGCTCCACTCTGCAACCCCCACAGCGCCCTGCTACCTAGTTACCCTTGCTTCCTTCCGGACCTGGGGGGTTTCTAGATAGCAAGACCCGCAGGGACAGAGCTTCTTCGGTAAACATGCAGGCTAACTTGAGTGGCTATGCCGCCCCTCGGCTGTGGTCGGCCATTTAGACCATTTGCCACTGCATTTTGCAGTACGGGAGGCCTAGCCCCGCGACCAGAGGCCCCCTGCAAATTAAAGATAGAAAATTCTTTTTATAAACTTAACTATTTAAAATTATGAAGGATTTAAAGCCTTTGCCAATTTTAACAGTTTACTTCTTTATTACAAGAGGGTTAATAATAATTTTTTTAATCTCTTCTCTTTTTTTACTATCCTCTCCCCTAATCTTCAACTTATTTTTTAATCCAATGAACAAACTTTCGATTTACAATTCAATTTTTGCAGTAAACGTTTGGATTTTATCTGGAATAGCAATTTCACTCATCATATCATTCATTTACTCCAATTCTCTAAGAAAATCGTTTAGGCTTAAAGTTCTAAAAGATTACATTTATTTCAAAAGTGGTGTTTTGGTAAAAAAAGAAGTCCTCATACCTTTTGAAAGTTTGAAAACCACTCAATCGTCGCAAAATTTCTTGGAAAAAATGCTTAAAATTTCAAGGATTAAAATTCATTTTAACGATTCATCAATAGAATTTCCCGGTTTGGAAAAAGGTTTTGAGGTTGCGAGCGAAATTCTCAGCTTAAAGCATTAAAGCTTTCTTTATGTTCTCAACACTTTCGGGATTTGCTAAAGTTGATAGATCTCCCAAATCTTTTTCCTTCGAAAGAAGTTTTTTGAGTATTCTCCTCATTATCTTTCCGCTTCTCGTTTTTGGCAAATCTTCAACGAATATTATCCTTGAAGGTCTTGCTATTTTTCCTATGTATTTCTCAACAACCCCTATTAGCTCCTCTTCCAAATTTTTCGACGGACTAAATCCTGGTTTTAGAACAACAAAACCGACAGGAACTTCGCCTTTTATTTCATCTGGCATAGGAGCTACTGCACATTCGGCAACAGCAGGATGGCGGGAAATAGAATCTTCAAGCTCAGCAGTAGAAAGCCTATGGCCTGCAACCTTCATTATGTCATCTACCCTTCCTGTAAGCCTTATATTACCTTTTTCATCCTTCCAAGCACCATCTCCTGAGAAATAAATTCTGTTTCCGTACTTTGACCAATAAGTTTCAACATATTTTTCATGATTTTTGTATAGCCCTCTTAGCATTCCTGGAGCAAAAGGTGGCAATTGGACTAAATTACCTTCTTTATACGGCTTGCAAGGCTTTCCATTTTCGTCCAAAACTTCATGCCTAGTTCCAGGAAAGCTTCTTCCTGCAAAGCATGGGATAAATGGTCCTATTCCTGGTAATGAGTTTATCAAAGTTCCTCCTGTTTCCGTTTGCCACCAAGTATCTATTAAAGGTAAATTTTCCTTTCCAACTTCTTTAAAAAACCATTCCCATGCTTCCTTGTTTATAACTTCTCCAACAGAGCCGAGTATTCTTAAACTGCTTAAATCATGCTTTTTAACCAACTTTCCATCATACTTTGCAAACATCCTTATTGCCGTTGGAGCTGTGTAAAATATCGTTACTCCGTATTTATCGATTATTTCGCACCATCTATCAGGCTCAGGATAATCCGGAGAACCTTCGTATATTAAGCTTGTTGAACCGTTCAATAAAATTCCGTAGCATACATAAGTATGGCCTGTTATCCAGCCTATATCAGCAGTACACCACATTATATCATCTTCATGCAAATTAAAATCCCATTTAGCAGTCCAGTATGCTTGAACTAAATATCCTCCTGTATCATGCATTATACCTTTCGGCTTTCCTGTTGTTCCTGAAGAAAAAAGTATAAACATTATGTCTTCCGATTTCATCCTTTCAGGCTCGCAGTATTTATCTGCTTTTTCCATCAATTCATGCCACCAGAAATCTCTATTTTCTTTCATGTTAACGTTAAGCTTATCTCCCATCCTTCTAACAACTACGACTTTCTCAACCTTTGTATCTTTTATTCCTTCATCCGCGCTTTCTTTCAAGTTTATTATTTTTCCTCTTCTATAATAGCCGTCAGCCGTTATTAGAATTTTTGCATCGGATTCTTGAAGTCTAACTCTTAAGGCCTCTGGACTGAAAGCAGAAAATACAACAACATGAATTGCCCCTATTCTAGTGCAAGCGAGCATTGAAATTATTACTTCTGGTATCATCGGTAAATATATTCCTACAACATCTCCCTTTTTCACTCCAAGTCCTTTCAAAACGTTTGCAAACTTGTTAACTTCTTTGTAAAGTTGTGAATATGTTAGAATCCTTTCCCTTTCATCCTTCGGCTCAGGCTCCCATATTAAAGCAACTTTGTTAGCTCTTTCCTTTAAATGTCTATCTAAGCAATTAAAGGAAGCATTTAGCTCAGCGCCTACAAACCAATTAAAGTAAGGGGGTTTTTCAACATAAGCCTTCTTCCATTTTTTAAACCAAGTTATCCCTTCTTCAGCGAGCTTACTCCAAAATTTTATAGGATCTTTATTCGCAATCTTATAAATTTTCTCATCATTAACCCAAGCAATCTCTTTCATTTTCTTAGAAGGCCAGAACACATTTCCTTTTTTCACAACAAGTTTCTCAGCCATTAAATTAAATTTATACTTTTTAATTAAAAAGCCTAACAACAGAAAAGTTTATATACTTTTCAGAAAATTAGAAAAGATTAGGTGAAGCATGGAAGAAGAATGGGAAGAAGAGGAGCTTGAACCAGAGCTTGAGGAGGAAGAATGGGAAGAAGAGGAGCTTGAGGAGGAAGAAGAGTAAAATTTTTCATTTTTCTGTTTTATATTTTTAGTATGCTTTCCTTGAAAGATGGGGAAAAATTAATTTCTCTTGCGAGGAAATGCATAGAGAAAAGTTTTGAAGAATTTAGCATAGAGGAAGTTAAGGATGGGGAATTGAAAAAGAAAAGAGGGGTTTTCGTAACTTTGAAAAAATATCCTTCTCGTGAACTAAGAGGTTGCATAGGCTTTCCTTTCCCTGTTTTTCCTCTCTTTGAAGCTGTTCAAAGAGCTGCTTATTCTTCTGCGTTCGAAGATTATAGGTTTGAGCCTTTGAAAAAGGAAGAGCTAAACGAAATAATAATAGAAGTTTCTGTTCTAACAAAACCAAAAATTTTGAAGTGCAAGCCGGAAGAATATCATAAAAAAATTAAATTAGGAAAAGATGGATTAATAATTCAAAACGGCCCTTTTTCAGGTTTGCTCTTGCCTCAAGTTGCTGTTGAGATGGGATGGGATGAAAAAGAATTTATGGAAAACCTTTGTTATAAAGCAAACTTAACTCCCGACTTTCTTTACGATAAAAGAACTAAAATATGGAAGTTCCAAGCACAAATTTTTTGTGAATTAGAACCAAAAGGAAAAGTTATCGAATTAACTGAACATAGAAAATAAGCTTTCTTCTCCTTTTCTACATTTTTCACAAAGCCATTTCCCTTTTATTTTCAACAAGCATTTTGGACATCCTACATTACCACAACCTTCGCATTCCATCAATTCTAAAGTCTTTGAGCCACAGGTTGAACAAAAAAGCTCCATAATTTATTTTATTACTTAAAAGAAGTTACCTTTTTCTAAGTGAGGTTAAGCTTTAAATATCTTTCAAATTTTAAGAAAATAAGTGGAAATATGGCTGTGGTAGGAGACTTGGTATTGCTTGGCATAGCTTTTTTAATAGCTCCAGCAATAGCAGAATATGCAAATTTGAGAAAGAAGGCAGAAAAAGGCTTTAACTTCATAGGAGCGGCAGGACTTCTATTCTTGTTTGCAGGAGTTTTTGGAACAGAGTTAATTCCTGCTTCACTTGCTGAATTCTTAGGAAACGTATACCTAAGAGAAATATTTTATGGGGTAGGAGCATTCTTTGCTCTAATTGGAGCAGTATACGGAGCATGGGACATCCTAACAAAGAAATAGTTTTTAATTTTTT
>CAZPVR010000037.1:0-6108 GCA_964590365.1 uncultured archaeon | reverse complement strand
GTGGAAGTTTCTCCTGGGTCGCAAATTCCATTCCCACAGTAAGCTTGGTATAAAGTTGTAAAGCTGTAGATTTGAGAAGTATTACAATTACCTGCTTTATCACAAGAAGTTACTTTATAGTAATACTTTGTGTTTTGGCTTAGTTTACTTATTTCCAGACTTCTGAAAAAAGTGAAAACGTCTGATTCTTCTTTATAATTTAAGTTCGTAGGAGAGGTTCCGTAGTAAATCGTTGAGTTTGCAGGCTCATTAGTATACCAGCTTATTGTAGCATAAGTATAAGAAGGATTTGCTGTTAAGTTGGAGATTATTGGCGAGGTTCTGTCAACTATTAAAGTACAATTTTTATTTCCCCAATCCGAAAAGGAGGAATTGTCATAAACTAAGTAATTCCAAAGGTAGGCTCCTTCTTCAAGCTCAAAAGAAAGTCCGCTCAAAGTATTGTTTTGTAAGCTTATAGTTGAATTAGCTTTCCATTCTCCTGTAAAGTTTGTGTAAAGAGTCGCGTTCTCAACCTCGAAATCGTCTATAGCTGTTAAATTTAACCATACAGGTTGGGAATTCGTATATTTTTGGCAATGAAGAAATACAACAGGGGGTTTGTCGTACAAATACTTATAGAAGAAGTTTATCGAATTGTTCATCAAGTTTTTTCTATCTTCAGAATTGTTTATGGCCTCGAAACCAAAAGCAAGGTATATTACGTTATACTTCAAGGTTTGGGCCTTTATTCCTGCAACTCCGTCTCCAGAATAAACGAATATCGGGTTTGCAAATTCATCGTAAGCATCTATCTCATCAGGCCACAATTGATTGTTTGCTCCATCCCCTCCCTTTATATCAAAGATAAATCCGTTACTTATTTCATCTCCCCTACCCTCCACTTTCCTCACCTTTGAATCATCCCTAACGTAAACTGCATGAAGATAATTTTTATAGAAATCGTAGTTAGTGCCATAATAAGCATTAAAGCCTATGTCCTGGCCGGAAATGAAAAGGTTTTTTCCGCTGTTTAGGAAATCTTTTAATAAGCTACTTTCATTTTTAGTTAAGGTTGTTAACCAATCATCTCCAGTAAACCATATAGTTATATTAAAATCAATAAGAGTTGTATTGGAAGGCAAGCCATATTCAAGAGTATCCCACAAAACATAATCTATTCCATTATCCTCCAAAGCTTTAGTATAATAACTTTCGTAAGGACTGCCTTTATCGTTTACTACTATAACATCAGCATCCGTTATTCTAATAAATTTCGAAATCAAATTGTTTTCCACGAAATTTTCCGTAACACTTTCATTAGTTTTAACGTAGACAGAAACATTATATATTCCTTTTGAAGAAATGGAGTAATTGAATTCAACTTCTTCAGAACTCATGGAGGCTAAATCTAAAGATTTACTTTCCACGTTTGTATCGTTAACTATAAGCATAACCGTTAAATTTATCTCATCCTCAAGCCCGTAGTTTGATACTTTCGCTTTTACAGTAAAATTCTGGTTAGGCCTTACATAAGGCTTTTCTACTTTCATCCATTCAACTTCTAAATCGTGTGTTTCAGCAGAATAATTACTCCAAGCAAGAGCGTTGTAGATTAATTGAAGGTCGTACGAATTTGAGAAGAGCTCAGGAATATGAGTAATGTAGCTTACGTTTCTATAAACTATTATTGCACTTGCATTGTTATCGGAAAGGGAAATAAAACTCCCTCCTCTCAAATCTCTTTCGTTCCATGCATAGTCGTTAGGAACGCAGGAAGCAGGATAGCCTGGATAATAAGGCTGTGGTATACTTCTAAAAATAGGATGGGTTTGATTAATTATGTTTATATAATTGAAATACCAAGCTGTATAACTTAAATCTTCCCTCATTCCGAACAAAGGAGCAAGCTTATTATTGTTTGGTATGTAATACCATAAAGTTCCTGCAGTTGCTACAAGGCCATGACCTTCCTTCGTATACCTTTTAATAGCTTCTATTTCCGAATCGTTGAATTCGTACCAAAAATCACAAGCGCATGCTATTAAAAGGACGCTTGCATTAGATTCCTTAATTCTCTCATATGTTATGTTCTCTGCTAGAAAAGTATAATTTATTTCAATCGGCTCAAGGCCATAATTAAACCAATTTGAGTTTAATTTATCCCAAGGCATGTAACTCAAATAATACGGATTAGTTCCTAAGGAGCGAACAACAAAAATTTTTCTCGGCTCCTTTGACCATAAGTAATAATACTTGCTTGAGGAAATTTTCCCCGAAGTATCGTTCGCTAATACTCTATATATAATTGTTGTTTCAGTTTCTATTGTTATGTTTGATTTGTAAGTATTGCTTACATTCTCCATTTCCTTAATTTCCCAATTTTGCGTATCGTTGGAATATTCAATCCAAACTTTGTCTATTCCTTTATTATCGCTAACGTTTGCTCTAATTTCAATTTCTCCCAAGCTTGTTTTATTATTTCCAGGAAAAACTTCCAAAATTTTTGGTGGAAAAACATCTTCATCGGGTAGTAATTCAACTTCGCTAACATTCCCGCTTACTACCAAAGCAAACTTTTGCTCATAGGGAACATTATATCCATAAATCAAAACAGTATAATTCCCTTCCTCTATTTCTGACGTATTTATGAAAACATTTTCCACATTATTTCTATCATCCCTTTCATCGTCATAAGGATAAGAGAAGTCGTTCCCCCTTCTACTGAAGCCAGAAGGAGTTATCACGATCAAATCTAAATCGTTAACCAACGCTTTTTCTGCTTCTGGATTCCCCGGTACATCGCTCCAAACCAAAGTAATTTTTAATGCCGAATTGTTTTGAACAAAGAATTTGAAAGCAGAATAATTTTCCGTAAATAAACTTTCATTTTCCTCTTTGAATATTATTTTCCTACTTTCATTCTCAATTATAGAATTTTTAACGTTTAGCCTTCCCCAACCTTGTACATAGCTAATATATCCATAACCCATATCATCCGCTCCGTTTATGAGTAAAGCTTTAACTAATGCAGGTGAAGGAATGAAATTGAAGGTTTGATTGAAGTATTGTAGTATAATAGCTGCTGCTCCTGCTACATGGGGTGCTGCTTGGCTAGTCCCTGCTAAGTAACCATAATCACCTCCATCCCCTTCAACAACCCCGCCAAAATCTTCAAAAACATAATCGGGAGCTAATGAGCTTTTTGTTGAAAGGATTGCAGTGCCCGGAGCTACTATATCGGGCTTAACCCTTTCGTCGCTTGTTGGACCTCTTGAGCTAAATATAGCAACTTCATTCGGATTATCACAATAACTTCCTCCGTAAGTTGCATCTATCGTTTTATTATTTTCAGAAGCACCAACGCTTATTACATTTTTTGCATTGGAAGGAGAAGATGTTGAGGAAAAGGAAGGGCCGTCGTTTCCTGCAGCAAAAATTACTATTAAGCTATGATTTCTTACAATCTCATCAGCTTCTTTATCCAAATCCGTATACAAGCCCCAACTCCACCTTAAACCCCAGCTATTACTAACAATTTTTGCCCCCAAATTTTTGCTATCGTTGAATAATGCACTAAGGTTTCCTGGACCTCCCCACCATCCATAATCGTCAAAAACTCTCTGAATTATTAAGGAGGAAGAAGGCGCAACGCCTGTGTAATTGCCGTTAGAAGCATTTCCTGTCCCTGCGATTATTCCTGCAACATGAGTTCCATGGCCTATAGGATCTTCCCCAATTCCATCAGCTTCATTTTGTTCTGTATAATCAACTATTTCAATCACTCTATCTCTTAAATCGGGATGAATGTTTGAAATATTTCCTGTATCTATTCCCGTATCGACAACAGCAATTTTAATTCCTGAGCCATTCCATCCTAAGTCCCAAACTTCTCTAGCGCCAATTATTCCAGTACTTACATCCAGGAAAAGTATTGGCTCCCTATAATAATCAATCCACTTTACTTCCTTCAGCTTTGCAATCCCTTTTATCTTTTCTTTTTCAATCCATGCTACAATTTTTGCCCCTTCTTTTCTAAGAACTTCCCCACCATTTTCTGAAATAAACCTTGATACCTTTTCAGAATCGTTGGGTGAAAAAAGAAGGATCTCATAACTTTTGTTTTCCTTAAACTTTGAATTTAAAAAGCCTACTTCTTCCAATAAAATACTAGGCTCTATTTTATATTCCGGCTCATAATTTCCAATCCATCTAACAAAAGGCAATTTTCTTATTTCCTCTATTTGTTTTCCGTTTGCTCTAATTAAAAAAGCATACTCAGGGATATAACCTTTAACTTCGCTCAATTCTTCAAGTTTTTCCCTCCATTCTTTTTTTACAGGTCCTTTAAACTGAACTATGTAATTATTTAATTCAGAGGGAAAGGATAGAATTCCAACTCTTTTTTCCTTAACAGGGTCAAAAATTTTTGCTTTAAGCCTTATTCGAATTTCCTCCTTTTCAACCTCTGCTTTCGGAAAAGCTTCTTTGTTTTTGGAAAATGAGAGTGGAACAAGGGATATTGCTAAAAGAATAAGAATAGCTATGAGAAAAGCTTTTCTCATAATTAATTATTTCTTTTCTTTCCTTTTTTCTTTAAGTTCTTCAAATTTTTTAACGTAATTTTCCTTTTCTTCTTCAATCCAATTCCTTACGTCTATTTTCTCGATAGAGCCGTCATTCTTCTTTATAACAACATCCTTTATCCCAGCATTTATTATTGCCCTTTTACATCTATCACAAATTTGAGCAGCTTCTGTATTAGTTTTAACTAAATATTCTCCTGCTATGTATAAAGTCGAACCCAAAACGCTAGTTCCTTGCCTTGCAGCGTTTATTATTGCGTTTTCTTCTGCATGTACAGCAGGGCAAAATTCCCATGCAGTTCCATGTGGGGCATTGGCTAAATCTTTCAAGCATCCTATTTCATCACAATTAACAGTTTTTCTCGGAGGTCCGTTATAGCCTGTTGAGAGAATTACATCGTTCTTAACCAATATTGCTCCCACCCTTCTTCTTAAACATGGAGATCTTTTAGAAACAGAAAAAGCGATTTGAAGGTAATATTCGTCCTTGCTTACCCTCTTTTTCATAAAAGTTTATTTGGAAGATAAAGAGATAAACTTTTATTTTTTAGCTTTTTCCTTCAAAACCAATGGTCCTTGATACTTGCATTTTCTGCATTTGTAAATTTGGCCTAACCAAGGTAGGTAATCCAATTTCTCGCTTTTACAAATCGGGCATTTAAGCTTCATGAACAATAATATTTTGTAAAACAAAAATGAATTTATGTATGTTACAAAGTTTGACGGAAGAAAAGAGCCTTTTTCTAAAGATAAGATTGTGCGTACTTGCTTAAGAATGCATGCTAACTATGAACAAGCAAAGCTTGTTGCTGAAAAAATAGAGGAAGAAGCTTACGATGGGATAGCTACGAAGGAAATACTTAAGCTGATTTTCAAGTATCTTAAGGAGTTTAGGCCGGAAGTGGAGCATGAAAGGGATTTGAGGGAAGCAATTTCCCTTTTGAAGCCTAAACCAGATTTTGAAAAGTTTGTCCAGCTTATATTGAAGGAAAGTGGCTATGAGGTTGAAAGTAATATGATAATTCCAGGAGCTTGTGTTGAGCATGAGATAGATGGAGTTTTAAGAAAAGATGGGGAAACTATTTTGTTAGAAGTAAAGCATCATTTTAATCATCACGTTTATACAGGCTTAGACGTTATTCTGGAAGTGAATTCAACTTTGGAAGATTTGAAAGAAGGTTTTAACCTTAAAATGAACTCGATAAATTTCTCTAAGGCCCTTGTTGTTTGCAACACAAAATTTTCTAATCATGCAATAAAATATGCGAAGTGCAAAGGTATTGAATTAATAGGGTGGAGATATCCTGAAGAAAAAGGCCTAGAAAGTTTGATAGAAGAGAAAAAGCTCTATCCCATAACTTTTTTGAAGGATGTGGATGGAGAAATTAAGGAGAGATTGAGCGAAGCAGGAATTGTTTTGCTAAAGCAAATTCTCGATTTTAAGGTTGAAGAATTGCAGGAAAAAACTGGAATTTCAAAGAGCGAATTGAGAAAAATTGTGGAAAAGGCCAAAGAAGTGATTTACTCAGAATAATTACTTTTT
>CAZPVR010000036.1:0-6859 GCA_964590365.1 uncultured archaeon | reverse complement strand
TAAAAATTATGAAAACAATAGCAGCAATAATTCTTCTTTTGATCGGTATTGGTATTGCTATAGGAATAGTATTTTATTTCCTTTTCCTTCCTGTCAATGCTTTTGAATTGCTAGATAAAATTTTTGAAAAAACTCAAAAAGTGAATAAGATAGGAGCTTCCTACTCTATTTCATTTACCTCCTTTTCTGCTAGTACTGAAACAACAGTTCAAGGCTATTTAGATTTTATTTATGCAAATGGAAAATCTAAAAGTATTTTAAAGTTCGAAAGATCTCCATATTTTTACTTTTCTTCAAATTCTTCTGAGTTTGCTACAACGAATTTTATTTCTTTCTCGTATTTCAAAGAGATTGAAATTTATTCTATTCCAGAAGGCAACATCGCTTGCACCAAAACTTCTATAATAGTTCCAGATTATAGTTGTGCAGAATTTGAGCTGATCCAAACGATAGGAGAACATCCTTTTTTTGGTCCTTACAACACTTTAATTAAAGAATGGGCAGAAAAAAAGATTGTTAATGTTTCTTACTTAGGAAAAAAGGAATTTATAAACAGAAAATGCGATTACTTCAAGTTTGATGTAAACTTAAACAAACTCCTTCAAGAATATAAAGGAATTTCTATTAGAAGGGGGGCTTCCAATTTCACCATGTTTTCCTGTTATGATGAGGACACAGGCTTTCCGTTATACTTCAACCAAGAAATTATTGTTAACTACTCTTATGGAAGCTATTCCTATTTATCAGGTTATAAAACGACTTACGAAGTAAAATCATTAAGTTTTGATGTTGACGAAACACAAATTAAACTTCCTGTCCCGCTAAACAAAGTTCGTTGGCTTCCCAGGTTCCAGATAGTTGAAACTTTTTGCCCAGAAAATTCCAAAGAAATAAAGCTTGCAATACAAACAGTAAAAGATCTACCTTCTGGTAATGCTACTTTGAACATAACCGATCCACAGACTACTACAATTTATCCTTATGCTGAAGTTACTGGTTATGACCACTATTGTTTTCCTCTCTCTGACATACAATATGGAACAACTTTAAAATTTACTTTCACAAGCAAGAATGATTCGTATTCAAGACAATTTATAATAGGTATAGATTGTAGTGAAGCTCATGGAAAAAGATTATATCCCTCTTATTATTATGGGTGTGAATACTGTTCAGGAGATGGTAAGTACTGCTCTATGGGCACTTATAGATACCCATCCTACACCTTCTATTCAGAACTTCCAGGAACTCATGAAATATGTGTTTGGCCGACTAGCGAAAAAGGATATCTCTGGCAGTTAGATAAAATTAGTATCGAAAAAAAGGTTGAGTATAGAATTCAGACCGATTTCGAAGGAATGAAAAAAGGAGAAACAAAAATTTTAACGTTTAACGTTCCTTTCACTTTCAAAAAAGATAGTCATTATTACTTGACTTTAAACATAGAAGGTTTTACAGGCTCTAGCTATTGTTACCCATCCAAACAAAAACTTCCTATACTAACTGGTTTCTTCGGCAAACTAATAGAAGAAATAATTAATATAACTCAATCTACTTAGCAAAAACAATTTCTATCACATCTTTATTCTGAAGCTGATAATCTGCGGAAAGCTTCTTTTTTGTTCTTGCATCTATTCCGCAAATAAACTTTTCACCAATTTCTGAATGAATTTTGAAGGCAAATTCTCTTAATGTAATTCCTTTCGGAACGAGAAAAACATCTGGCAAAATATTTCCTTCGCTATCGCTTAACTTTTTGCTATCGGCGACAGGATAAACTGCTATGTAGTTTAAAATTTCAAAAACTGCTTTATTCAAGCAATCTTGAACGCCAGTAGAGCCATACTTTTCTATAATTTCTTTTTTAATGAAATTCAAAACTCTGAGCTGATTAGAATCGAGCTTGCTTTCATCCTTAATTTCAAATCCATTTCCCGGCAAATATTCGATTAAATTTTTCTCTGCAGCTTTTTTCAAAGCAATTTCAGCTTCCGCAGAAGTTGGAACTAAATTATATTTATCCTTCAATCTTTCAAAATTTTCCTGCGCTTCCTTCAAATCTATTTTATTTGCAGCTATTAAAATTGGCTTAGAGATTTTTCTTAGGATACGGGCAAAATTTTGAGTATCTGATAAAGATGCCTTTTCCAGCGCTTTTTCTATATCTTCTTTTTTTACCTCTAAACCAGAGAGCTGCTCCGCCAGTATCTTAACCAAATCTGTTTTTGAAACTTTTTCAACCATTCTTCCAATTTTTTTAATCCCTTTTTCAATTACAGAAGCAAACCATAAATCAATTTCTCTTTCTAAAAATTCTATGTCGTTTTCTGGATTATAGCCCTTTGTCGGCTTTCCCTCAGAATCTGTTAATCCTGAAAAATCAACTACATGAATCAAAACAGAAGCTTGCCTTAAATCGTCTAAAAATTTATTTCCCAAACCCCTACCCTTATGAGCGTCTGGAACCAAGCCTGCAACGTCTATTATTTTAACGGGTACAAACCTTTTTCCGTTTTTGCAAAAACCGGCTCTTGGATTGCACTTAACGTTAAACTCTTTGCAAACACATTCCAAAGAAACATAACCAATAGCAACATTCGGCTTAATAGTTGTGAAGGGAACAGGAGAGATTTCTACTTCAGCAAGAGTGGCTGCTTTAAGGAAGCTGCTTTTTCCGCTATTAGGCTTCCCTACTAATCCTATCATCAAAATTACTTCTGATTTTAACCTTTAAATATTAAAAATATGGAAAATCAATTAATGGGCATAATGGAAGTAATATGTAAAAGTTTGAAAGAAGCCTTTGAGTTAAGAAGATTTCTCCCCTTTTTCTTGCTCTACTTAATTTTTTCTCTAATTTCTCTCTTACTTCTTCTACCCATAATTTCAAGAGCCCCCTCAATCTTTGCTCTGCCTTCTTCCTTTGAAATTAAAATTTATTATTTGAGTTTGGGCGGAATTTTACTAGCTTTTGTATCAACAGTCCTAGTAAACATTTGGTTCAGCGGCGCTTTGGTATTCGAAATTAAAACAAAAAAAAGTTTTGAAAAATGCCTAAAACTTTCAAAAGAAATTTACTTGCAACTATTTGCTCTTTCCTTAATAATTTGTATTTTAGTTATGCTCACGTTTTTCTTCAGAGAGTTTTCATTCATCCTCCAATGCTTGATAGATTGGATCTTTATCTTTGCATTACCTGCTGTTGTAATTAAGAAGGATAGCTTTGATTTTGCTTTAGCTAGAAGCTTCAACATAGTTAGAAAAAAAGTTTTTTCAACACTTTCCTTCTGGGCCCTAACGCGCTTTATAATGTTTTTAATCTTCATCCTATCCTTGTTCTTTTCTGCTTTAATTCTCTTTCCAATATTCAGAGAAGTGAAAGAATTTACTTCAGTATTTTACGGAAAACAATTAAGAGCTCAAGACATTTCACTAATTTCATCTTCAATAATAAGGAATTATCATCTGCTAATTCTTACAGCATTCGTTTATTCTCTCTTCTTCTCCATAATTTACGTTTTTAACCTAATTTCAAAAACTTATTATTTCATGGAAATTTCAAAGAAGATTAGATAATCTCAAGCTTTTTAAGTATTTTCTCTGCCTGCTTTTTACTCTTTATTTTAAGTTCATCCAATACAGTATACCTTTTCCTCATCTTACGTGCTTTAGCTAAAGATTTGATTAAAATTTCTTTTGGTATTTTAATTTCCTTATAATTTCTTGGAAGCTTGAGGGTAGTAAGAGTTTTTCTAACAAGCTCAAAATCCTTTTCTTGTAAATAGGATGAAATTAAACAACCTAAAGCAACTTTCTCTCCATGCAATGCTTTATTTTCAGGATAGAAGAAATCTATGGCATGAGCAAATAAATGTTCTGAACCCGAGCAGGGCCTGGAGGAGCCTGCTATACACATAGCATAACCGCAACTTATCAAAGCTTCTATTAAAAGTCTTACCGCATTTTCATAATCTTTTTTGTAATAAGAGGCTTTTTTTAACATTACTTCAGCTGCAAGTCTTGCTAAATTTGCAGCATATTCTCCATAATATTCTCCTTTCCTCTCCCTTGCAATTTCCCAATCAGTTACTGCAGTGTATTTTGCTATAACATCCCCTGCTCCTGCTGAAAAAAATCTTAAAGGAGATTTCTTCATAATTTCCATCTCAACGATTATAGATGAAGGTGGCTCTAAAAATAGAGAGTATTTCTTATTTTTCTTTAAAATGCTCGAGCAAGGGGAAGCAATGCCATCATGAGAAGGAGCTGTTGGTATGCTTAGATAAGGAATTTTTAAGTAGTGGGAAGAAGTTTTGGCCACATCTATATTCTTCCCTCCTCCTATCCCCAACAAAACATTAAATCTTTCAGCTTTTGCCTTTTTAACAACGGATTTAACATTTTCAAAACTCGCCCTCTCTACAATTATATGATCCACCCTTATTCCCTCTTTTTTAAGTATTTTCTCGATTTCCTTTCCTGCAATTTCGTAAGTAGTTGGACCGCAAACTAAAAGAGAGGATGCTGAAGCTAATTCTTCTAAAATTTGCGGTATAAACTTGTAAGCCCCCTTTCCTATTAAAATTCTGTAAGGTGTTTTTATTACATGAACTTTTTCTAAAAACATCTACACTCTTTTATAAACTTCTCTTGCAAACCTATATATTTCTTTTGGATTTTCCTCAAAGTAGGATGAAATTACAGGATTAACGTCCAAATCGAGTAAACGATTTATTTCTTCTATTCCCCTTAAACCTCCCCCTGCATAAAACTTTTTTTCTTTTATAATTTCTCTCGCTTTTTCGATTAACTTTAACTTTCCTGTTACAGACCTTTTAGCACCAGAACCCGCTTCTATGTATATAGCATAACTCTCTCTTCTTTCTTTTAAGTAACTTTTTATTCTCTCCAAAGCATCTTCAAGGCCTATTTCCAAGCTTCCTGTAGCTCTTCCTACTTTACTTTCAGGGCCGAGAATTAGATATCCAAGATAGAGAAGTACGGGAGTTTCTTTGGATTTTACATAATTTTTATACAACAAGTTTTTTGGATAGAGTATTTTTGCTAAAGTCTCTCCTGTTTTTACCATCAACCTTGCTAAAGCATTTTTGAAACAAGGATTTTTATTTAATAGTTCGGGCACCAATATGTAAGTTGCGTGTTTTCCGCCAAGTGCTTGGATGGGTCTTCCTGGAAATAGAAACACTTCATCAAAACTCTTTCTTGCTTCTTTTATCCAATAGTCGATTTCGTTGTGCAAAGAAATAGTACTTCCAACCCAAATTTCGCATGTTTTCTCTATTAATTCCTTATGTTTTCTCGCTTCCTCAAGCATCCTTGCAGAAGCATAAGACTTATCTGAATCCAAGAGCAGTACCATTTTCCCCATATTCTACACAATAAATGAAAGGAATTTAAAGTTTATTATCACAAACTAATTATGAGCCTTAGGGTGAAAAATGCGCTCTACACTTTAGGAATAAGACTCAAGTACGGAGAGCATGCGGGAGCAATAGCAAAAAAATATAACCTTCAAAATTTGATCGGAAGAGAAGAAACGAACAAGTTAATTAAAAATGAGTTGAAAGATCAGAAAATTCTAAAAATAGCTTTAAAGGAATCAAGACCCCCTTGGTTTGTAAGAAACATTACACTTTCTGCATTTTGCTGCAACAAAGGATTTTACTCAACCTTTTCTAAAGATTGTGTAAAAGGGATGATGGTAGGAACATTGCTCTATAGAAGCGCTGATTTAAAAGACGATTTTTCAGACAACTATTTGGAGAAAAAACTTCCTCCCCATAAAACTTTTGAAGAAGTTCATAATATACTTCTCGATGAGAAGAATTTGGTTTATTTAGCTAGAAATTGGGGCATTGAGGAAGCGAGCTTGATAGCAAATGCTTCCTATTCATTGATAAATCTGGGAAGAAATATGCTTAAAGAAATGAATGAAAAGGCTTTTGAGGAATATGAGAAATTTGAAAAGGGGGATTTGAACCTTACTCAAGCGAAAGATTTCTTTTACCGCTTTTGTCTTAAAAAGGGAAGAATGGAAGAAGTAAGAAAAGAACTAAGCTCTATTGAAAAGATTCTAGAAACACAGAAAAAGCTTGGTAAAGTTGGGGAAACGTGGATAAGAGTAAGCCATTTGCTCGCTGGAGGGGAGGAGAAATATTTAGAGCCTCTGGGAGAATTCTTCCTTTACTCAACAAGCTTATTAAACTTAGCTGCAGACGATTTAAAAGAAGCGGAAGACGATTTTTCTTACGATGGAGAAAGTAAAGTTGGCATTAAAAATCCTGCAAACATTCTAGCTTTATGCATGATTTCAGAAGGCTATAATTGGTTAAGCTTGAGTGAGTTAAAAAAGTACTTGAAAGAAAAGGGTAAAGTTGTTTATAAAATGCTAAATTATTATTTCGAGAATGTTTTAGAAAGTTATGAAAGAGCTAAGGATTCGCCTTATGAAAAAGATTTGTCTCTAACTTTAGGTTTAACTTTAGACATGACGAAAAGAGAAGTGAAAAAATTTGAAAAGAAATTTAATGTGGAGGTAAAATTTTAAATTTTTAACCCTCCATTTAAAAATGGGAAAATGACCGAAAAAAAGTCTAAATGCAAATTAAAATTAGATATCGGCATTCACGTAAAAGATCCGAAAAAAGTAGGGAGTGAATTTGAAAGTATATGGTTGGATGTTGTAAGCAATTTTGGCTACATGCCACCTACAGAAATCCTAGAAGAAAAAGGAGGAAACATATACCAATGTCGTCTTTTTTTAAAGGATAAAAATATTTGTAAAAAATGTCCGGCTTACCAACCATAATCTTTAGTTATATCCAAGCTTTTGGAATAAATC
>CAZPVR010000035.1:0-7760 GCA_964590365.1 uncultured archaeon | reverse complement strand
CACAAAAATTTACCTTCTATGAAGACCTGTGCTTCTTCTTCGCTCAACTCTTTTTTGCATATTTCACAAGTCATAACTAACTATTAGTAGTAACATTTAAATATTTATCACTCCAAGATAGTAAATATGAACTTGAAGGATCAGCTCGAGCTTTGCAATTACTACTACAAAAAATGGAAGGATTTAGCTATTTCCTCAAACAATTTGGAAGAGGTAAAAAAGTTTATGAAAAAGGCCTTTTTCTGGCTCGAACTACAATCTGCTTACTTAAGCCTATGGGCTGTGGAGAATTTGAAAGGGAATAAACCTGAAGTTAGAAGAAAAATAATAATAGCAAAGGCAAATTTGGCTAAAAAGCTTGCGGACTATGCAAAAGAAATTTTGAATGAGTTTAAAATTTGAAGTTTTCTTTTAAGAATTCTACGAATTTTTCTGCGTTCATGAATTTCGGCAAAGTTGCTGCACAAGCCTTTAAATGGCCTCCTCCCCCCAAACTTTCTGCTATGGGAAAAATATTTTTATCGGTTTGTGTTCTTAGCTCTATTTTTGTTCCTATATTTTTTCTTTTCATATCAGGCTTGTGCATTATTACGGCAACCAAATCAAACGGCGCTTCTTCATGTTCCAGAAGCTTGTTATTTACTATGTAAATTGGGATTGATTCAAAAGTTTCAAATAGTGCTACTTTGTTTCCATTCAAGTTGAAAATTCTAACTTTTGGCAAGATAGTTTTCTCTATTTCTTCAATCCATTTTTTATACTCCGATAAAAGCTCTGCAATCTGAGAGCTTTTTTCAAGCGCCTCTAATCCGGAAAAAGCAAGCTTTATTGTAACAGTTTTCAATTTATTTGCAAGAAGTTTTCCTTTAAACTTCCATTTAAGGCTTGCTATCAAATCTCTTAGAAACAGTGCTTCTTCGCACTTTTCGGCATTCATATCTATTTGGTTAGCAAATTCAACCAGCTCTGATTCTATGCTAAAATATTTTGAAACGAGCATAGAGGCGCTTGGCGAAGAGTTGTCCAAAACCAATTCAACATTTTCAGGAATTCTCTCTACATTCCAATTATGGTGGTCTATCCAGAGAACTTTGTCGTAAGCTGAAGCGAGCCTCAAAACCCTTTCATTCCCAGATAAATCGAATACGTAAAGTCTTTCCAAATTCCCTCCCTTTATACTTTCGCAAATTGTGGGAAGAAGCCTGAAAGTTGAGGAAAAGTAAATTCTTACCTTTGAATTTCCCAAATGCTTAAGGAATAGAGCTAAAGAAATTATTCCGTCGGCATCGCCATGCGTAATTACAACAGGAAACTCCATCGTTAAAATTTTGGATTTAATTTATTTATTTTTAACCTAAATTTTTCTTCTTTTAAAACAAATTTAAATTATGGGGAGGAGGAAGAAAAAGAAGAAAGAAGTAATTAAAAGACCTGAAACTAAGCTTAAGAAAAAAATTGTTTTTTTGGTTATAGATGGATTAGCAGATTTGCCCTTAGCAGGAAAAACTCCTTTGAGTGAAGCTTATAAGCCGAATTTAAACTATCTTACTTCTTTGGGAGAAGTAGGAGAAATAATTCCCGTCGAAAAAAAATTTTGGAATGAATTGACGAGAAGCAGCGTAAGCCATCTTGCTGTGTTGTCCCTTTTAGGATATAAACCTGAAAATTATTACATAAAGCGCGGCCCTTTAGAGGCAATAGGAACTAATCTACCATATGCGCAAGGCCATTTAGCTTTGAGATGCAATTTTGCAACTGTGGATAAGGATTTAGTTGTAGTGGATAGAAGAGCAGGAAGGAGCTCGTTTGGTTTAGATGAGCTTGCTAGAGCCATAAATGAGCACGTTATCTTACCTCATAAGTTCATCTTCATGAGAAGCTACGAGCATAGAGGGGTTTTGATAATAAAAGAAAAGTTGAGCGATAAAATTACTGATTCAGACCCTTTGTATGCAGGAGAAAGGGTTAGGAGAGTTGAGCCATTGAGCAAGGAGGCTGAAAAGTCGGCAAAAATAGTTCAAGAATTTCTTGAAAGTTCTGCTCAGATAATAGAATACCATCCTGCAAACGAGGAAAGAATTAAAATGGGTTTGCCACCGGCAAACTATTTATTGACGAGAGAGGCTGGAAATAAATTGCCAAGGTTGGAGAATTTTTTGAGGAAGTATGGGATAGGAAGTGCTCTTTGCATAGCTGAAAACGGCTGTATAAAAGGAGTTTGCCTCCTTGCTGGAATGAATGCTCTTACGGTTCCTGAGCTTAAGTTCGATTCTACTCTTAAATTTATTTTTTCTTCCATACAGGATGCTTTATTGGAATACGATTTTGTTTTTGCTCACATAAAAGGGCCTGATGAGCCTGCTCATGACGGGGATTTTCATAAAAAAAGAGCGTTTATAGAAGCCATAGATAAGCATTTGGAAAGATTTAGAAATTTTGAAGGGATTCTGGTAGTAACTTGCGACCACATAACTTCTTGCAAAACGAGAAAGCATGAATTCGGGCCAGTTCCTTTACTGATTTATGGAAAAGGAAGGGATGATGTAAAGAGTTTTGATGAGTTTTCAGTTAAGAAAGGAAGTTTGAAATTGATGACAGGAAGCAAACTCATGAGATACATCCTTAAGCAATAAAAATTTAACCTCAATTTATTTTTTTGATGAAGGTTGTAGAGGTTTACGTGAAAAGCGAAGAAGTAATTGTCTATGCAGGCTTAAACCTCCAAAACCATTCTTTTTTGAGCGAATGGAGCATAGTCCCTTGGAATTCCCTACCAAAAAGCTGCTATAAGATGAAAATTTTTTCTGAAAAGGATAAGGAAGCTATTGAAATAGCAAGAAGTTTGGCTGAAAAGACAAAAGCAAAAGTGAAGATAAGAGATTTGAGCTATTTTGAAGGTAAAATATTAGCGTTTTTTAAGGGCATAAAGAAAACTCCTGCTATTTTAATAGACGGGAAGAAGTACTTACTCTACCCTGAACTTGAGGATTGCTCCTATTCCTCCGATTCTTAAAAATTCTCTGCCTTCAGAAGTGTCTGTTGAAATGTAGGAAATAGTAACATTAAAATCTTCCCCCATTTTTGCAAATTCATCCGAATTTTTAAAATCCTCTGAAATTAAAAGCGTTTCAACAGCCCCTGCTTCTAAAGCAGCTTTTACTCTTTCTTCCCCATAAACCGCCAAGCCATCTTTGCTTATTTCAGTGAAGAATCTTTTGAGAAGCTCTCTTTCCTTTCCCAAAGAGGTTTCCCTTATAATATCCTCGCACCTCTTTACCAGTTCTTCCAAACCATATTCTCCTGTATAGCCAGTATCCCTTACACCCAGAACCTTTTTCTGAATCATGTAGTTCAAGTAATTTCCTTTAAAGAACTTTTCTTTAATAGGGCCGGGTCCTCCTATCAAAACTCCGATTAAATTTTGTTTAAGGAAAATCTCTGAGGCCTCTTCCCCAACCTTGGTTAAAAATTCATTTATAGCATCTTCCCTTATTCTATCATACCTGCTTTGCGACATCCCTCCCTTAACACTCTTGCTCGGAACAGTGGATTCAAAATGCTTTAATGGTACTATCCTTTTCCCTTCCAGCAAGCCTATATTAGCTTCTCTTGCATCCAAAACTATTAATCCAAATATTTCCTTTTCTCTCAACATTTCTTTAAGAGGGTCTAAAACAAAAACTTGGTCGCACCAATAAATTTTTGTGTTGAGCTTTTCCGGCGGTTCAAAACTCCAAATCCTTATGTCAGGCTTTCCCTCTTCTTGTGAAACATTCCCGCAAAAAACAACTAACCCATTTTCAGGGGTTTGTTTAAAAAGTCTTAAGTGTTGGATTATTTTTTCCAACGCATCCAAAACATTCTTTCTAGTAGCCTTCGATTTTATGTTCATAGCAGTTGATTTTTCTTGTACGAGCTGGTTAATAACTTCAACCAGATTATAGCCTGATGGAATGTAAACTGAAATAAGCTCTGTATGTCTTCCTTTGTAGGAAGATAATTCTCTAACTAGCTTCTTAAGTTTAAGAAGAGCTTCTCCCTTAAATTCGCACCACCTTAAACTATATTGTGCATTGCCTTTAAATCTTTTTCAAAAATTTTAAGTTCCTTCGGTATTTCTATCGAAATTTCATCCTTTAAGCTAATTCCCCTTTTCTTCTTTTCTCCCCAAACCATGGAATTAAATTCCACTAGCTTTTGAGTTAGCTTGAAAAGATTGCTTTTAAACCTTTTCTCCGGAAATCTTTGCAAGAAAATGCTTTTTTTTCCGTAAAGCTTGAGCCAAATGTATTCGCAAATGAAAGGAGTTATTGGAGCGAGCAAAAGCAAAAAGGTTTTTAGGCAATAGTGCAAAGTGAACCATGCAGCTTTCTGCTCTTCCTTATTAGAGTTATTCCCATAAGCTCTTTGCTTAACCATTTCTACGTAATGAGAGGCAAATAAATTCCAGATGAATTCCCTAAGCTTGGTTGAAGGAATGAAAAAGTTGAAATCTTTATAACCTTTCATACATTCGTCTATTAGAATGTTAAGCTCTGAGAGAATCCATTTATCAGAGGCTTGAAGCTTTGCTTTCTTTGGAATGGGGAATTGAGAGATAAACCTTGCTATGTTCCAGAATTTTGTTAAGAAGCGAGAGGCATTTTCTACCCTCTTTTCAGAGCATCTGAAATCATAACCTAAACTTGATTCTTGAGCAGACCAGAACCTAAAAGAATCTGAGCCGAATTTTTTGAGCAAAGGCAAAGGATCTATAACATTCCCTTTCGACTTACTCATCTTTTCCCCCTTTTCATCAACTCCATATCCCATTATCCATACATGCTCAAAAGGGGGTTTTTTAGTTAACTGATAGCACCTTAATAACGAATAGAATAACCAAGTCCTCACTATATCCTTTGCTTGAGGTCTTATCGAAATAGGATAAACTTTCTTGAAGAAGTTTTTATCTCTCATGAATTTTGAAATGAAAAGTGGGGTAATGCTTGAATCGAACCATGTATCAAAAGTTCTTGTTTCTCCCACGAATTCCTTGCTTTTACAATACTTGCATTGCTTAAAAGGGGGTTTTTCTTTCCAAGGCCGATAATACTTTTTAATTTCTGGTAAATTCGGCTTTCCGCATTTCTTACAATACCAAACTGGAACTTCTGTCCCATAAAACCTTCTCCTTGATATAGGCCAATCCAGGCTGATAGAGTTAATCCAGTCGTATAAAATTTGTTTATGCTGCTCTGGATGGAAAATCATTTTTTTAGCAATTCTTTTTATATCTTTCAAGAAAGGCAATTGTTTGAGGTAGAATTCATCCAGAGAAATAATCTCTATAGGAGTTCCGCTCCTTTCACAAATTGGAACTCTATGATTAATTATTTCTATTTTTTCTACCAAGCCTTCGTTTTGCAGGTCCTTAATGATTTCCTCCCTTGCTCTTTCCACTTCCAAACCAGCATACTTTCCCGCATTTTCATTCATCTTTCCATCTAGATTTATAGATATTATTTCCTTCAGACCCAACTCTCTGAAAAGTCTTACATCCGTTAAATCACCATAGCTACAAATCATTACCATACCCGAACCAAAATTTGGATTGGCGGCAGGATGTGCAAGAATAGGGACTTCTCTTCCATATATTGGCAATACAGCCTTTTTTCCAACCAATTGCTTGTATCTTTCATCCTCAGGATGAACCAAAATTGCTTGGCACGAACAAATTAGCTCAGGTCGAGTTGTAGCTACTGTTATAAAACCATCTTCACCCGCAAGTCTAAATTTCACGTAAACTAGTTTTGTAGGTACTTCCTCATAAACTACATCAGCATCCGCTATAGTTGTTCTACAATCATGACAATAATTGTTCGGCCTTGTAGCTTGATAAATCAAACCCCTTTTCCAAAGAATGAGAAAAGTTTGCTGCGTAAGCTTTCTGTATTCTTCCGAGTCTGTACGGTAATAATTATCAAAATCCCCGCTTAGCCCCATCATCTTCATTATCTTTATCAATTTAGCTTCAAGCTCGTCCAAAGCGGTTTTTGCAAGCTTAATAAAATTTTCTCTAGGAGTTTCATGCATCCTTATTCCATACTTCTTTTCAACATACCTTTCAACAGGTACACCATTTCTATCGATTCCGATTGGGAAGAAAACTTCAAATCCAAACATCCTAGCGGTTCTTGCTATCATGTCTATTTGAGAATAGTGAGCAGCAGCACCAACATGCCAAACAGCTCCTGAAGGATAAGGAGGGGGCGTATCAATGGAAAAGATCTTCTTCCTAGTCTTTGGATTAAACTCATAAATCCTTTCCTTTTTCCATTTTTGAAGAATTTTTCTCTCAAGCTTAGAATCGAATCTAACTTCTCTAATTTTTGGCACAAACTTCAATCCATTCACCTTATTATAATTTATTTTAGCTTTCTTAACTTTTCTTTTGTAGCATTAAAATTTTTATCCCCATTTCATTTCCTATCCTAATCACAATTAAAAAAGTTTATTACATCCAAATTCAATTTAATTATTGCCTTGCCCTTCCAGAGCTTCTGTGGAGCAAGGAAGCTGGGCTAGCTGTGAAACAGAAAGACGGGGCAAGGCAATTTAGATAAACTTTGTGATTCCTGCTTTTAAATCCTCCTCTGTATCTATAACCAGTATATCCTTATTAACTGGAAATGCTGCGTTGAAGACAGGAATTGTATCTATCCAAGCTTTCTTTATACCATTATGTGCATGGCCATGTACTACTAAATTTGGCCTTCTTTCAATTATAACTTTTTCCATTTTTTCGCATCCTAGAGTAGGATATGCAAACTCTCTTTCCCCCTTTAAAGTTTTGTAAGTTGGAGAATAGTGAACTAAAAGTATTTTGAAATCGGCTTTAACTTCGCTCAAAAGTTTATCTATTAAATTAAGTCTTTGCTCATAAATTTTCTCTATTTCAGGAACATTCCTCCTTTGCCAAGTAGTTGGCTTATCCAAACAGCCTGTAGAGCCAACTATCCCTATTTTTAAACCTGAAATTTCTAAAGTAAAGCTTTCGTCATCCAAGAAAATTACTTCTTTGTGCTTTTCCCTCAAAGAAGGCCTGAGCTGAGTATATTCATTATTTCCGAAGCATGAAATTATAGGACAGAAAATTTTTCCGAAAAGGACGTTAAAAATTTTTTCGAACTCATTTATCCTTCCTCTATTGATTATATCTCCGGCCATTAAGAAAAGGTCTGGCTTTATATTAAAATTCTCCATTACTCTAACAAAATCCTCGAAGTATTGAGGGGAATGAATGTCAGAAATGCATGCTATCTTCATAAATTTAAATTTACTTTTTTAAAAGAAATTTCTAAATTGTTACTACCGTTAAGTATTTAAATTTAACATCTTAATACCATTATATGTTTTTCGAAAAAGAAAAAGACTGGAAGGACTTTTTATCACCAGAAGCACAAAAAATCATTAGCGAGCTTTTCGAGCAAGCAAAAAAGCATAAATGCGCTTATATGAATGCCGATGACGTAAAAATAGCTCAACTATGGTGCGCTCTCATAGAAATGAAAAAACAGTTTGATGAAATTTCTCAAACCATAAAGAAGTTAGAAGAGCCTTTCAGAGCTATAGTTGAGATAGGAGAAGCAGAAAAAAGGAAAACCATAGAGAAAATTATAGAGGAAATGGTTAAACCTGAAACAGAAGAAGAAAAGGAAGCGACGAAAAAGCTGGTTGAGAGTTTGATGAAATTCTAGTCTTAAAAAGTTTAGTCGTTGTTC
>CAZPVR010000034.1:0-7881 GCA_964590365.1 uncultured archaeon | reverse complement strand
AATGTTAAAGCACCCTTCCAAAGGTTTTGGGTTCCATGAATCTAGAAAATCTTTTGCATACCTCTCCGGAACATTTCCCATCCCATGAATCGCTACTTTCTTCCCATCCTTTTCAAAAACTATCGTATCTTGATTCAAATATATGAGAATCCCTGCATTTTCCAAGGCTTCTACAGCATTAATTTCACTTTTCCCCTTTCTTTCATGAGTACCGTGAATAGCAACTACTGGCAAATGGGATAGAGTCCTTTTGCTTATATCTTTAAGCATTTTAGAACAATAAACTAGTTTTAAGCCTGTACTTTCCTTTAGCAACGGCTTAACCAAAACTTTCATTGCCTTAGCCCAAACGCTAGTTTTTGGAACTCGTGAATCAAAAATATCACCAGCTATTAAAATTAAATCGCAATCCAAAGCCTTCTCTATTGCCTCTTCCGCATTCTCAAAACTATCATTTTCTGTTTCTTCTGTATAAGAAAAGCCTAAATGCAAGTCTGAAAGTACAGCTATCCTCATCAGTTTTAAAATATTATAATGGGTTTAAATATTTTTGTAATGACAATTTCCTATATTAATTATGAGCGAGCAAGAAGGAATTACTGTTAAAAAAGAAGAGAACTTTTCAGAATGGTATTCTCAAGTCGTTCAAAAGGCTGAGCTTGCTGATATAAGGTATAACGTAAAAGGTTTTCTTGTTCACATGCCTTGGTCTGTTAGGATAATGAAGCTTATGTATAAACTTTTCGAGGAAGAACTTGAAAGAAAAGGCCACCAACCAGTTTTATTTCCTTCCGTAATACCTGAATCTTTTTTGAAAAAAGAAAGGGAGCATGCAGAATTCTCTGCTGAAGTCTTTTGGGTAACTGAAGGGGGAAGTGATTATAAAAAGCTTGAAGAAAAGCTTGCTTTAAGGCCGACTTCTGAAACTTGTATGTACACAATGTTCTCGCTTTGGATAAGAGGTTGGAGAGATCTACCTTTAAAAGTTTATCAGTCATGCCAAGTTTGGAGGTATGAGAGTTATACCAGACCATTTATAAGAGGGAGGGAATTTTATTGGATAGAGGCCCATAATGCTTTCAGAACTAAGGAAGAGGCTGAAAAACAAGTTGAGGAGGATATGGAAATTACTGAAAATGTTATACACAAAAAACTTTGTATACCGTTCCTTTTCTTCAAGAGGCCTGAGCACGATAAATTTAAAGGAGCTGTTCATACTTTCGCTTCTGATACTCTAATGCCAGATGGAAAGGCTTTGCAGCTACCTTCCACTCACTTTCTAGGCCAAAACTTTTCAAAAGCTTTTGGAATAAAGTTTATGGACAAGGATGGAAAAGAGAAATATGTGTGGCAAACATGCTATGGTCCTTCTATATGGAGAATACTAGGAGCTTTAATAGCTATTCATGGCGATGATAAAGGCTTGATTTTGCCGCCAGAAGTTTCGCCCTATCATGCAATAATAGTTCCGATTTATTACAAAGAAAGCGAAAGAAAAAAGGTTTTTAAGAAAGTTGATGAAATTTTGGAAAAATTGAAAAATAATTTTAGAGTAGAGGCTGATAAAAGGTTGGAATTCACACCAGGTTGGAAGTTTAATCATTGGGAGCTAAAAGGAGTACCTTTAAGAATAGAGATCGGCCCAAAAGATTTGGAGAAAAATGAGGTTGTTTTAGTTAGGAGGGATACAAAGGAAAAAATTAGAGTTAAGGAAGATGAAATTGAAGAAAAAGTAGGAGAAATTTTGAAGTTAATAGAGGAGAATTTAAGGAAAAGGGCGGAAGAATTTTTTAAGAGCAGAATAAATGAGGCAAAGAGCTTCGAAGAACTAAAAAAGATTTTGAACGAAAAGGGTGGGTTTGTAAAGATTAACTGGTGTGGCGAAGTTAAATGCGCGGAAAAAATAAAAATTGAAACGAACGGAGGTACTATAAGAGGTACTTTGTTTAAGAAGGAGGAGAAGGTAAAAGGGGAATGTATTGTTTGCAAAAAGAAATCTAAGTTTTTGGTTTATGTCGCAAAGCAGTATTGAGCGAAAGATATTTAAAGTAAATTACATAATTATTTTTAGCTATTTTTGGGGATAAGCTTGAAGCCGGAAATAAGAAAAACTGGAACAACTACTGTAGGATTGATTTGTAAGGATGGAGTAGTGTTAGCTGCAGAGAAAAAGTCTACTATGGGCTATTTAGTTGCAAACAAAGAATCTGAAAAAATTTTACCAATCGATGATCATATAGCTTTGACTATAGCGGGAGCAAGCGGAGACGCTCAAGCTTTAGCAAGATATATGAAGGCTGAATTAAGCTTATTTAAAATTCAAAATCAGAGAAAAATCTCTGTTAAAGGGGCTGCAACTTTGCTGGCAAACATTCTTCATTCCGGAAGATGGACATTTCTTCCTTACATGGTTCAACTAATAGTTGCTGGTTATGACGATAATGGTCCATCAATTTTTACTTTGGATGCTATAGGAAGTTCTGAAGAGGAGAAAAAATTCTTTTCCACTGGCTCAGGCTCCCCAATAGCTTTAGGAGTTTTGGAAAATGGTTATAAAGATTCGATTTCTTTAGAAGATGGAATAAGACTTGCTGTCAAGGCTGTTAAAGCGGCTATAGAAAGAGATATAGCCTCGGGAGGAAGTGGGATAGACGTTGCTGTCATAAATAGAGAAGGAATAAGGTTTTTGAAGAAAGAGGAAGTTGAAAGCCTTTTAAAGTAAGGAAAGTGAGAAAAAATGGAAATTCTGGAAAAAGTAAAGTCTAGATTACCTTCTGAAGTAGTGAATAGAATAGAGTTAGAAGGATCGGAAATAATAGTTTATACAAGAAACAAAGATTTCTTTTCGACTTGTGAGGAGGAGATAAGAAAACTTGTTAGCGAACTTAAAAAAAGGATTGAGGTAAGGGCAGAAAAAAATTTATGCTTGAGTGAAGAGGATGCTAAAAAGAAAATAATGGAAATAGTTCCTGAGGATGCTAAAATAAGAAACATCTATTTTGAGCCTGAAAGAAGCTTAGTAATAATTTCTGCGGAAAAGCCGGGAATTGTTATAGGAAAAGGAGGGGAAACTTTTAAAAGGATAAAGTTTGAAACTTTTTGGACTCCTAGGATAGAAAGAGTTCCTTCCTTAAAATCTGATATAATAGAAGGGATAAGAAAAGTTTTGCACGAGAACGTTAAGTTTAGAAAGGAATTTTTAAACGAAGTTGGAAAGAAAATTTTTGAGGAAAGGAAAGCAAGCAGGAATTGGATAAGAATAATCCCGCTTGGAGGTTATAGAGAAGTTGGAAGGAGTTGTACATTGGTTGAAACACCAAAATCAAAGGTTTTAGTAGATTGCGGGGTTAATGTTGGTGGGCTAAACGGAAATTTGCTTCCTTACTTCCATACAAAGGAGTTTGATTATTCAGAAATAGATGCGATAATAGTTTCTCATGCCCATTTAGACCATTGTGGAAGCGTACCGATGCTTTATGAGCATGGGTATGAAGGCCCATTATACATGACAACCCCAACCATAGATTTGGCGGTACTGCTTTGGTTAGATTTCATAGATGTGATGCAAAAAAGCGGGATGAATCCGATTTTTACTTCGAGGGGTGTAAAGGAAGCTGTAAAGCATTGCATAACTTTGGAATATAATGAAGTATCTGACGTTGCTCCTGATGTAAGATTAACTTTTGCCAACGCAGGTCATATTTTGGGTTCTGCTTTAATCCATTTGCACATTGGGGAAGGGATGCACAACATACTTTATGCATGCGATCAAAAGTTTGGGAGAACAACTTTACTAGATCCTGCTCAAGTAGATTTTCAAAGAATAGAAACCTTAATTACTGAATCTACTTATGGAGGAAAGGAAGATATGATGCCTCCTAGAGCTGAAGCAGAAAAGCAATTGTTGGATGTTATAAATAAGACTATGGAAAGAGGGGGGCAATGTCTAATTCCAAGCTTTAGTGTTGAAAGAGCGCAAGATGTGATGGTAATTTTAGCAGAAAACGATTTTCAGTATCCTGTCTTTATAGATGGGATGATATGGGATGCTAATGGAATTTTCAGCACATATCCAGAATACTTATCAAAAAGGGTGCAGAAGAAGATTTTTGCAGGCAACGACCCGTTTTCTAACCCCATTTTCAAAAGAGTTTCTTCTCAACAAGAGAGGGAAAAGGTTATGAACGAAAAGCCTTGTGTAATAATTTCAACTTCCGGAATGCTAATAGGAGGTCCTGCTCTAAACTATTTGCAGAATTTAGCAGAAGATAGTAAAAATACTTTGATATTCGTAGGATATCAAGCAGAAGGAAGCTTAGGAAGGAGAATACAAAAAGGATGGAAGGAAATACCTTTTAAAAACGAGGAAGGGAAAACCTATACTATAAATTTACAAATGGAGGTTGTAACGATCAATGGATTAAGCGGCCATTCGGATAAAAATCAGCTCTTAGCTTTTGTAGGAAAGCTTAAGGATAGGCCAGAAAAGGTTATAGTTTGTCATGGAGAAAATTCAAAAGCCTTGCATCTTTCAAGGAGCATAAATAGGATATTTAAAATAGAAACTGTTGCGCCTAAGAACCTAGAAAGTATAAGATTAAGGTAGAGAAAAAATTAATTAATGAGGTTTAAGCTTTTAATATCAGTTCTAATAGTTTTATCCTTAATTCCAAAAGTTCTTGCTCAATGTAATTTTGAAATTTCAGCTGAGAATATGCCCGAATCTCCAGACTATTTTCCCAATCAACAGTACTTATTCCTTCTCTACGTAAACCATTATGAAAGTCAGAAAAATATTTCCACAGTAATTTTTTGGGATGGAAAGGAAAATAGGAGTGTGGAAGAATATGATATAGTAAATGAAAATTTGAGGGTATATAGAGTAAGGATGAAAGATTTAGCTGCAGGAGAATACAATTTTGAATGGTATGTTAACGATTCTCAAAATTGTTGGGAAAATTTAACTGTGAACTATGTCATAAACAAGGCTATATCATCAGTTTCAGTCTACTTTTATCCTTCGAATTATGCAAAATACGACTATGCAAGAGTTTTTTGCAACATCACGCAGGGGGATAAGCTTGCGTATTTAAAGCTTTATGAAAACGATACTCTTGTTTTAAGCGGAAATGGGAATTTGACTTACAATCCTGAGGTTGGATATTACAATTATACTTGCTACTACAACGAATCGCAAAATTATACTTCTTCCTACTCAACGAACAATTTCCTAACAGTTTGGCATCCTTGTGATAAAAATCATCCCCCCCTTTCTGGAAATTGGATAATAAGTTCCCCCACAACCTGCATTTGCCCATTTGGAGAGAACGTAACTTTGAGAAGTCACACTTATATTTACAACAACTTAACTATACAGAACTGCTTAATTTATTTTACTTCCTCTTTTAATTTCAATTCTACCAATGCAACACTGAAGATAGAAAACTCAACTATAAATTCTCTTTTCACTCCTTATTTTTACTTTAGGGGAAATTCCTCGAATAAAATAATCAATTCAAGCTTCAATAAAGGAACTATTTATTTTGAAGAAAATTCTATAAATACAATAACAAATTCCAATTTCTCCTCAAACATTCAGCTTACTCTCAGAGGAAATTCCATAAACACTGTAATTAACTCAAACTTTTCCTCGACTTTAAGCATAGACAGAAACTCTACAAATGAAATAAAAGATAGTAAACTAAACCTTCTAAATATTTATTCTTCCCTTCCTCACAATTTAACAATCTCAAATTTATTTCCAGGAAATTTTATAACTACTTCCTTTAAGGCAGAAAACTCAAACTTTAGCCTGAACTTAACCAATTCAAACATAAGCTTGATAAGAGTTTACTCTAGCTCAGGAAATTTAACTATTCTTAATTCTACCTTAGGGTTTTCATATTTCCGAGGTAGCTCCAGAAATAGAATCATAAATACAACTTTCATCGATATCCAAGGCTCGACTAGCGATAGAATCTCCTTTTTCGAAAATTCTATAAACTATATTTCAAACTCAACTTTTTTGAATCAAACAAATTTTTATGGCTCTTCCAAGAATCATATTGAAAATTCCTTATTTAACGATAGAGCAAGATTTTACGAGTATTCCTCTACAAACATCTCAAACTCAAGGATAAGGCTACAGATAGGTTCAACCGTCAGTCATAATCTTACTATTTCCAATTTATGGCCCGATAATTTTATCACAAAAAGAATAAAAGCTACTTCTTCGTTCGAAATAAACTTGACAAACGTAAACATAACGCATCTTCACTTTTGGGGAAGTGGCAGTAGCAACAATACATTAATAAATTTAACATGCAACGGTGATAGCTACTTCGAAGGGAATTCTTCAAATGAAATAATAAATTCAACTTTTTCCGCCACAGCTTATTTCTACAGCAATTCAACTAATTTCATTCAAAACTCTTATTTTAGAACTATATCTTTAGGTAATTGGTATATTTCTACTCCTGTTCTTAACTTTAGCAATTCTACCGTAAAGGATTGGATTATTGCAAATATGGCTCGAAACCCTGTTATAAAAGGTAGATTAACGAATATTGGAAGTGTAAGTAACTGGGCTTCGAGGGGGAACGTTACTCGCTATTATCCGATAAGAGTTTTGTATACAAGCGGAAAATTTGCTCAGGGAATTAACGTTTCTATCCTCTCTTCGCTAGAATGGAGTGGGTGCACAAATCAGCTTGGTTATGCTGTCGACCCTTTGGGAATAGAAGAACCAAAAATTTTCTTCAACTACTCAAACTATAATAAGGATTTTGTTATCTATGTAAACGATAGCGTTCATTGGAATGTAAGCGAAAAAGTAAACTTTTTGACTAATACTACTGAAGAAATAATAATTTACTTAGAAGGCGAACCAGTAACTCCTTATAAGCATCATGGATATTTGGGGATAAACTATACTCCTTTAACGCTCGGAAGAATTTTTCCAGTCAATGTTTATGTTGTTAACGAAGGGGTGAGTGAGGATGATTACAGAATAGATGTCTTTTATCCCAACCAGGCTTATGTAGAAGTTTATTCTAGATACATAATAAACGTCAAGCCAAATTCTATAAAGAAAGGACAAATAGGAATAAAACTTTTAAGTCTAGTTCCGAAGGAAAATCCGATAAACATAACTGTAAGGATAACTTGTTTAAGATGCCCCTGCCCCAGTATAGATGAAAAAAATATTACTGTATACGGAGGAAATCCTGATTTGAAAGAATTCGAATTTAAGGAAGTAATTCTTCTCCTCTTAATTTCAGTTTTAATTCTGCTAAAATGGGTATCCAAGAGTTAATCGAAATTCGTAAATCTCATAAACATCTCTGTTTTCAACGTTTAAATAAGAGGTTGTGTAACCAATTTTCATTCTTGGATAAAGTTGAGTAGGATTTTTGTTCGAAACTGAGAATATTAATGATGCCAATAGTAACCTTTCATCATCCGTTATACCTTCCTTCCTAAAGTCTGAGACCCAAGCTGTTTTACCAGTTGAAGAATTTAATATACATCCTGCTATTTCAAAACTTTCATCCTTCAATTTAATCAAAACTCTTTCATAATTACCATCAACGGGAAGAATTAAATTGTATTTTGAAAAACCTGCTTGGTAATCCCATTCGTACTTTATAAAATCGAAAAAATCGTATTCTGGCTTTATAGAAATTCCAACCTTTCCTTTCCTTATGTAATTTAAAGAAAAGTTGTAGGATATTGAATTCATCGTTAAAGAGAATTGCTGACCCAAAAAGATTTCTTTGTCAGCTTTTCCGTTCAAGTCAGAATCTATGAAAATTTTTGAATCGTTGCACGTCCAAAACTTGAAAGAATAGGGAAGTGCGTTTTCGTTGATTAAATAAGCTT
>CAZPVR010000033.1:0-8027 GCA_964590365.1 uncultured archaeon | reverse complement strand
TTTTTGATTTAAAATTCTAAAACTGCTTTTAACTTATCGCCCATCTGAAAATTATTTTTCAAATTAAAATCCACAAATTCTAGAAGCTTGCTTTTTCCTATTTCAAAAGGAATGACAATTTCCTCCTCATAATTTTCGAATGAAATTGTAATGGTATAATTTTCATTCGAGCTTATATTAAAGGAAAAGCTCGTTTTAACAATTTCCCAATCTTCTACAGAATAAAAAATTTTGGAGGAATTGTCGAAGCTAAAGGTTATGTTCAAATTTCTTATTTTATGGCCGAGCAAATTTAAGAACGAAACGTTTAAATCCAAAACTTTATTCTCCTCTATTTTCGGATAATAGATGCTTACTAACATACAGCTAAAGCTCTTTCCCCTTGAGCTAAAAGAATTTCTTGCAAATTTTAAAAAATCTTCCAGATTTTCTGGATAGTAATTAGCTGAAATAAACATTTCCTCCTTTAAATTAATAAATTCTAGTTCTTCAATTTCTTTTTCTTCAAAAAAATTTCTTAAAGCCAAGTTTCTTACTAAAAAGAGAAAAAGAATTAAGAGAACTGAAAGTATGATTAAAACTTGACCTTTCATGGTATCACATAAACTATTATTTGCTTTGGTTCAAAATTTGAAAAGTTGCCAGAAATTAAGTAAGTTACTGAAATAAATTCTTCGGTAAAATTTGGCTTTGAGCAATTCAGCCCGCAAATCTGAACGAAAAAATCGTAAACTGGGAAATTTGCTAAAAGCCAATTTCCTATTTTTTCCGAATCATTTTGTAAGGCGTAATTCCTAAGCAAATTTTTCCTGTCCAAATCCTCCAGAACCTTAAAAATTCTTGCCCTATCTACTTTTTCTTCATAATAACTTTCATAATTCTTAAAAAGCATCACTAGAGCTAAAGAAATTATTGAAATTGAGATTATTGCTTCATAACTTCTAATCATATTATAGCCTCAAACAAAAATTCATAATCCCCAATAAGCTGGGAAATTTCCTCTTTACTAATGCTTTTCAGAGCCTCTAATTTTGAAATTGAAGTATTGAAGAATTTTTGCTCCGGTAAAAATTCTATACTAAAATTTCCTTCTTGGAATTGCTGGAAAGAATAGCTCGGAAACGAAATTCCTCTATCGTTGGAAAAATAAACGAAAAAGTATTTTTCTTCGTAAGGATTAAAGGAAGAAGAGAGCAAAATTGTTGCATTCTTTAAGAATTGCTCGGAGCAAAAATTTTGCTCTACAAGCTGGAATGGAATTTCTTTTCCTCCTTCAAAAACTCTTATGGTATTGTTCCAAGCTTTTTTCTCACAATTAGAATCGAACTCGAATGAAAAGTTAAACGTTAAAAAGCCTGAGCCTCCTCCTTCCTCTTTAACTCTTACAGGAACTCTGAAAAGCTTTGATTGCAACCCTATTTTAACTAAATTTTTGCTTTCATCCCAGTCTTCTGGAATGCCTTCCCCTGAAAGAGAATTTGAAATTATAAAGTTTATTTCTTCCTTTTCTAGATTGTAAAGATAGGAAGAGGAAGAAAGCCTAAGGCTTGATAAATAGGAAATTAGGCCAGAAAAGAATAGGAGAAAAATTCCTGTTGCAACAGCAAAATCTACTTGCCAGCTCATCTAATATTAGTTACTTTAGCCAGAATATTATAGTTTCCTATCAAAACAAAGTCGTAAAGCTCATCATTCAAATTCACTCTATAATATCTTAAAATATTTTTCCCTCCGCTCTCTATTTTCCCCCCAGCTACTAAATCCAAATTTGGCAAGCTTAGCTCAACTTCCAAATTTTCTTGAATTATCCTTCCAACAACTTTTATCCCACCAGTTTTTATGCTTGGTTTTATTTTTCCATCGAATGAAACGTTAGTTATAGTTATCCATACTGGGTTTGGATTCGTGAAAAAAATTTCATAACTTCTCCCTTTTAAGCTAGATGGTAATTCAAGCTCCTTTTCATAAATTAAAAAAGCGGAAAAGTTTTTTGGAACGTAAAAAGTTTGCTTCGCAATGCCATATCCCTTTACTATTTCACTTGAAACTTTGAAAGAAATTAACCTTAATTCTGCCTTAAGCTCATCATACAACCACTTCCTATAAATCGAATAGGAAATTGAGTAAATTGAAAGTAGAACAGAGATGCTTAATAAAGTTGCTATTAAGAAATCCAATATCGTTGCTTGGGCCTTAGACATATTTTAAAGTAGAAAAAATTAAAATTTATAGTTAGGAAAAAGAAATTAAGAAATATGAAAGGTATATCTCCTCTCATTGCAGCCGTTCTTTTAATAGCAGCCACGATGAGCATAGCAGGGATATTAGCATACTGGGCAGCATATTTCGTTAGGCAAAGAACAGAAACCATGGGTAACGAAACCACTGCATTGGAAAGATGCACAGGAGCAAACTTCGACGTTTTACTCCATACATTTAATGCTACAGGAAATAACGAATTAACCATAATACTTGAAAATAAAGCAAGATATCCGGTTTACATAACAGGAATTTCATTCATATGGAGAAATGGAACAATTCTAACGAATTCAACGCCTTTAGAGCTTAGAGTGGGGGAAACTTTTAAAGCTTACGTAATATATTCAGCTGACGGAAAGCCTATAGAAAAAGATTGGGGTTGCGATAGATACTTAATAATTACAGACTGCCCAGGATTGAGTAAAAGCTATGCATGCGATTGGTAATGAGGATGAAAGGAATTTCACCACTAGTTGCTACAGTACTCTTAATAGCTTTTGTCGTTTCCATAGCTGGAATTTTAAGCATATGGCTTAACTCCCTAACAGTTTCAACAACCCAGCTAGTTGGAACTGAAGCTTCTATAGCAATAACATGCTCTTATGGAGGGATAAGGCTTTTAGATTTGCGCTATTCAAACAATTTTTTAACTGGAGGTATAGAAAATACAGGCTCTATCACGCTTGGGAATTTAACCTTACAAATAATTTACTTGAACTTAACTACTGAAAGGTTTAATTTATGTTTAGAAGGCGGGACTGCAAAAAGCTGTCCTTCTCCAACTTTATTACTTTATCCGAGAGAGCTAGTTTACTTTAATGTTTCATGCTCAGAAAATTTTGATAAAATAAGAGTATTAACGAATTGTACTTCTGTATATTTCGAGGCTGGAAGGGGGGATGTTAGCCTGTAAGTAAGAAAATTATTAGGCCGATAAAAATCATTATCAAGGAATGTTTTATTCCTGCTATTAATGCTCCTTCTGCCATTTTTCCTACGCTAAGGCCTGCGAAAAAGCCTTGTATTAATATTATGTTTCTAAACAGCATATCATACTCTTGCATGAGTTGCTCTCTTCGCTTACTCACCTCTTCCCAACCTTTTTCCTTCGGCGAAACTTCTGAAATGCTCGATTCAGCTTGCTGGCCTGGCATTATGCTTATTTCTCTTTCTGAAGCTTCTGTCAGACTTGGAATGAGGAAGAGCTTTAATCCTACTAAAACTGCTATGAAAACAAAATATATTATGTATCCCGTAATTAATTGAGAATGAATGTAAAGCCTTCTTTCTGCTCTCAACTTTTCAGTCTCTTGCGCAGTTAATCTAAGGGATTCTATTGTATCAGAAAGGTTACCCCCGAATTTATGACTTTCTATTATGGATGAAACTACCCTTCCTATGAGCTTTGAGCCCGATTGTCTAGAAAAATTGAGGAGCACTTTTTCAAACGGTATGCCCCAATCTAGCTGAGAACTCATTTTTCTTACGTAAAAGGATAAGCTTTTGTAATCGTTTTCCGCTACTGTTTTAAGAGCAAGAGGCAAGCTCATCCCACTTCTTATTGCTTGGATGAAATCGCGAAGAAAGATATGGAACATTTCCTCCATTTCCTTAACTTTTCTGTGCTTTAAATATTCCTTTAAGATTAATGGCAAAAATAGAGTGAAGAGAGAAAGAAAGTTAAGAAAATAGAAGATATTTTTGTCTTTATGGAAGAATAAGAAATTGATTACAGTTAAAGATGTTGCAACGCTCAATCCAATTGCTAAAGGCTTTATAATATCCTTAAATTTCAACCTCAACACCCCTTAAGAACAAAAGAAACATTACATTCAAGAGAGGGAGTATTCCATAAATGCTTATCTTCATAATCTTCAAAATGTCTAAACCGCCTAAAGTTGGTTGTATCATGTACATTACAGCAAAGAGAGAAATTATGAAAAGAGGGGATGCTATTAAAATTCCTGTATAGAATTCTGCATAAGTTGAAAGTTGGTGTAAAAATCTTTCCCTTTTCATCCTCCACTCGAATAATGCTTGCTCTCCTGCATTCTTAAGATATTCTTTCACATTCCCTCCACTTTCAGTAGTAGAAACAAATCCTAGCAGAATTTGCTTAAGAGCTGGAGAAGGTGTTTTTTCTGCAACTTCCCTTACTGCTGTTAAAGGGTCTAATCCAAACTCTTCTATATTCCTAACTATCTTTTCCATTTCTTTCGCAGCTTCTCCGTACTCCTTGAAATAGCTTATCATTTTGAATATTAAATAAGGTGGAACTCCTGACTCTGCTATAGAACCCATGTGAATTAAAACAAACGGCAAATTCGTCTCTATATTTTTCTTTCTAGATGAAGCAACTTGATAAGGATAAAGGATTGCAAGGATGAAAGAAAGGGTGAATGTTAAAAGTGAAAGAAAAACAGGAAAAGCTATTCTTAAAATTAGGGGATATTGTAGGAAAGAGAAAATTAGGAAAGAGAAAATTGATGAGAGAATTGAAAGGAAGAGTGAAACGAATAGCGAAAGACTTAAGTAAACTCTAAAAGGTATTTTTATGTTTGCCTTTTTCAGGTTTTCGCTCAAAAAATTAAAACCCGAAAAATGTTTATCCACAAAACCTCCAAAAATTCTTGTTGAAATTCCTTTAAGCATTCTCCTCCCTTATTATCTTATATCCCAAGGCTTCAAGGAACGTTCTCTTCTCAAATTTTTCAACCGGCTTCGCCATTTTTTCTTTCATCATTTCCTCTATTTTCTCAGGCTCTTTGTAATAAGCAACTATAAACTTTGCTACTTCATCGTAGTCTCTTATCCCATTTTTAAGCAAGAATTTAAGAAACTCCTCCCTTCTTTTTATCTCCATAATCTCCTTTTCCAAATCAGCACCTTTGAGTAAAGCAATCTTCTTAACCTTCAAACTTTCATTAACCTTTTCGTATTCATCCAAAGCAGGGTTCCACCTGAAAACAACATTCGTATTAACCTCAAAAGTTTTTGGGTCAACAGAAACGATTTCAACTATTTCCTTAATCCTCCTTGCAGACTTTCCTTTTTCCTTTGCATGAGTCATAACGATTATCAAATCGAGGCTTTCTAAAAGGGTTGGAGACAGCTCTATCGGAGGGGTGGTTAACCTTTTTATTACAGAGTCTACAGAGCCTGCGTGAAAAGTACTCAAGCTTGGATGACCGGAGCTCATTCCTTGAAACATTACGTAAGTTTCTTTACCCCTAACCTCCCCAACTATAACATAATCAGGATTTTGTCTAAAGCTTTCTCTAAGTAAATCAAAAAGTGTAACCTCCCCATATTTTTCCCCTGTCGGCTTTGGAATTCCAAATCCTACTCTTGCTAAGCCAGGGATCCAATGTTCATGGGGGATTTTAAGCTCTCTTGTGTCCTCTATGGAAACTATCTTTGCTTCTGGAAGTATAAAAGTGCAGAGAGTGTTCAAAAAAGATGTTTTGCCCGTAGCAGTACCTCCTACTATTAAAATCGAAGATTTATTTTCTATCAAATACCAAAGGTATGCTAAAATTTCTGGGGATGCTGTTTTAAGCTCTATTTGCTCTATCGGAGAAAACGGTTTTTCAGTAAACTTTCTTATGGTAAAAACAGGTCCTTTCGTTGTAACGTCCGGAGCTAAAGTTGCGCTTACTCTAGAGCCATCGGGCAAGGTTCCAGCAAGTATAGGCTCAGCATAACTAACATACCTTCCGCATCTCTCTGCAAGCTTAACTATAAAATCCTTGAGCCTTTCTTCTTTATCAAAAACAATATTCGTTCTCAAGGAACCGTATTTTCTATGAACAACGTAGATTGGAATTTTAACTCCATCGCAGCTTATATCCTCTATGAAAGGATCTTGGAGTAAAGGCTCAATTTCATCATAACCTACAAAATTTCTGTAAATGTAGTACATTACCTTAAGATATTGAGCTTGGGTAAGCTTTAAACCAAAATCTCTTATGATTTTTTTAACATTATTTTCCAAATGCTCCAAAGCTTTTGATGTATCCTTAAAGCTTGAAAGGCCTACTTCCATTATCTCTATCAAGCCTTGGGAAATTTTTTCCAAAAGTTCCTTTTCCTTCTCATTGAGTTTTGGCTCTATTACACAATAAACTAAATCCTTGCTTTCCTCATCCCATCTTATATCGGCAAAAGCAAAAGGCTCTATTAAAGGATAAGTTATGTGAATTTTTCTCGCTTTTTTAATATCTGGCAATTTCAACTTCAGCTCAGGTTTTTTAATCTCGAATCTTGGAAAGCCTAATTCTTCCTCCTCTATCAGCTTCCTGTACAAAATTCCTTTTAAACTTTTAATTTTTTCTATCAAGCTCATGTTCTCAAATGCTTTTTCCTTACACTTTTTCCAGGCATTCTTATTCCATGAAACCTTGCACAAGCTGGACAAACCCTTATTTTTCTTTTAAGTAGATGTATCATCCTCTTATCAACTTGCTGCATTATTAAAGGGTCGTTTAGGCTTAGTCCTTTGGAAATTACAAAAGTTTTGTATTTAGGAACTTCTCTACCACAAATTCCGCACGAAACAGTTGTTTCCCTTCCCCTTCCCTTAGTATGTTCGTATTTTCTTCTATAAGGAGCTGTGCTTATTGGCAAGTTATCACCTAATATTAATTTGCTTTTTTCAAATTAATTCTTGAATAAGCTTAGAGCAATCAGAAGGCTCGAGTATAAATTCATTCCCTTTCTCCTTATATCTTTCTACAACATTTTCGATCGAAGCATCTTCCGGCTCAAAATCCTTCAATTCCTTTAAGCTAATTGGCAAAGAAACTAGCCCGCTCTTGCTATGAACAGAATAAGGTGCTCTAACAAGGCCTAAGGGTTTCATGCTAGAAGGGTCGAGCAAAACTTTATCTTCTCTTTCTCTCTTCAAAAGCGTTTCAGAAGTAGTTATTTTTGGAATTTCCTTATCAACCTCCCTTTGTATTATTCTAACGAAATCCGAAAAAAGGGTAAAATAGTTTTTCTCCCTTTTAGTTTTTAACTTCAAAGGCTCATAATCTTCAGGAATTTCAAAATCCTTTATTAAGCTCCAAATTTGGAACCCTCTTGATCCTGAAAATTTAAGCGCAGGGTTTAAATCGAATTCCTTAAAGATTTTGAAAGTTACTTCTGCCACTTCCTTAGTTTTTTCAAAATCAACTTTTGGTCCAGGGTCTATATCAACAACCAACCAATCAGGCCTGTTTGAATTTATTCTATGGACGCATGGTATAATGTCTATACAATGCATGCTTATGAAAAAAAGTAAATCATTTAAAGATTTCAAAACGATTTTTTTACCCTTAAAATCCCTTCTGAAAAATCTTTTCTCAGTAAAAAGGCAATAAAACCCAATATATCTATCCTTACAAAATTCAAAAACAGTTTGAGCAACGAGAGGATAATACTGCTTCGCTTTGTAAACTATAACCCAAGGCTCGTTAACCCTTCTTAACTCATTTTCAACCTCCTTAATTCTTTTACTAAAATATTCCATACCTTTTTTAGTTACCCCATAAAGTCCTTTCACTTCCTCCAAAAGCTCTTGCTTTATCAAATTTTCGAGAATCTTTTTTATTTCTTCATCAGAAAACTTTTTCAAGTCGCGAGAAATTTTTTCCTTTATATGATTAAAATCAACCCTTTTTCCAACCCCTTTCATTGAAAACATTAGCAAAAGATAATCTTCAGGATTTACGGTCATAATTTAAATTATAAGCAAGATATAAATTTTACTTTGATAACCAGTTTTT
>CAZPVR010000032.1:0-8067 GCA_964590365.1 uncultured archaeon | reverse complement strand
AAATTTTAATTTTATGGTGAAATTTGTATTTTGCAGAAGAAAAAATTATTTAAGTGAGTTTTGAAAAATAACTATTAGAAATTCGAAAGGAGGTGTAAAGGTTGGCAAAGAAGAAGAAAAAGTAATGCTTTCCTTTTTACTAAATTTTAACTTCTTCCCATTTTACTTTTTTTCTTTCTATAACATCCTTAATCTTCTTCTGTGCCTCCGTGAGCCTGCTTTCACCCGATTTAACTTCGCAGAAAACTATTTGCTTTAAATCGTTTTGTGAATAACCATCAAAAATTATCAAGTCTATAGGATCGCCAACCCATCTTACATCATGCGCATCATAAGGAAAATTTTTAAGGAATGGGACTAGCTTTTCAAGTGCTTTGCCTGCTAGAATTCTCGAACTTCTTTTTATAGCATCCTCCCTTATTCTTTCCTCTTCCCTTTCCTTCCATTCCTTTATCCTTTGCTCAAACTTGATCTTCCATTCCCTATTCTTGAACCAGAGATAAATTATTATAAGGATTAGTAAGAAAAGCAAAAATTCCATCATTTTCTCAATAGATATTAAGCAATGAATATTAATCTAATTATACCAAGCGAAATTGCCAAAACAATTAGTCCGCTTAATAAAGAGCCTAACAATATTGCAAGAAAAGATTTTTTCCAATTCAGGCCTAAGAACCAGCTCAATGTGCTTGCAGTATAAGTTCCGCTGAAGGGAGAGGGTAAGAGGATTAGAAGGGTTATTCCAACAATTCCATATTTTTCAACGTATGGCTCACCCCTCTCCCTAACTTTTTCCACAAGATTTTTTATAAAAGATACCTTCGATAAAAAACTCCAGTAGAAAAGCTCTAAAGAAAAAAATACGGGGAAAAAGAGGAGAGAATTTGTTAGAACAGAAACAGACAAAGTTAACCAAATATCCAATCCCAAAGAAAGGCCGAGAGGAATAGCACCAACTTGCTCAACACCAGGAATTAAATTTGTAAGAATTACCAAAGCAGTTTTCTCTATCATAATTATTTACTAAAAAACAAAACTTTTAACTTTAATTTTAGAAATTAATTTTTATGCTCAGCTTATTAAATTTTTTGCAGAATTTGATTAACGATTATAAGATAGCTGGCATAGTAATCGGAGCTTTTCTTTCTTCAAGCATTTTACCACTTCCTTCAGAAGCCGTTATAGTTTCAGCAGGATTAATAGGTATCCCTCCTTTGCTTATAGGAATATTCGGCGGTATCGGCTCAACTTTTGGTTCTTTAGTAGGATATGAAATTGGAAGGGGAGGGAAAATTTTTATTGAAAAGTATGGAAAGTATTTTTTCGTAAACGCTAATGGCCTGAAACTTTTTGAAAAATGGTTTGAGAAATGGGGGAACTTTTCTGTTCTAATTGGAAGAATAATACCTTTCGTTCCTTACAAAGTTTTTTCTGTTGGATGCGGCCTTTGTAGCATGAAAATTAAAAATTACTTTTTATTAACACTTCTAGGTTCTATACCTAGATGCTTCCTTCTCTCTTCCTTCGGCTTCCTAATCTCTTTGAGCAAAAACGTTTACTTATCCATATTTTCCTTAGCAATTTTCTTTTTAGTTCCTTTGATCGTAGAAAAAATAAGTAGCCCCGGGCGGATTTTCGTTTAGATTTCGAACCGCCGTCTCCGGGTTTCTTTCATCCATTCAAAGCTTTGGGAATGCCCAAAGCCCGGAATCCTTGGCCGCTAGACGACGGGGCTTTAAAATAAATATAAGAAACGAGATTTAAAACTTTAACCGTAAAATTTTGGAAGAAAGTTTATTACAGGCTCTACTCTGCACTCATAGCTTCCATTTTTTCCTATGCAAACATTAACGTAAGAAGAGCAAACATCTAGGATGAAGTAAATTAATATTAATAATATAGCTATAACAACTATGCCCTTAATGCTTATTCTTCTAATTCTCTCATCCCCTTTTGAGTTATAGCTACATAACTTTCCATGAATGGCACATAAGTAATTAAACCTTTATTAATCAAACTTTTTATAGTTTTTTCCACCTTTTCATTACCAACGATGCTTTTAATTTCACTCCTCTTCAAAACGTGCCTTTTCCTCAAAATTTTAAGAATTTTTTTCTCACAACTGTTCACTCAACCACCAAAGCTTTTCTCAGCGCTAGAGCTCTTTCCTTTCCGGCTAAGAATTCTACTATCTTCAACGAAAATTCTAAAGCTGTTCCAGGAGCTTTTGAAGTTATTATGTTCTTATCAACAACAACCTTTTCGTCCCTAGGATGAGGCAATAAATTTTCCATTCCAGGGTATATCGTTGCTTTTCTATCTTTTAACAAACCGATCTTAGCAAGGATTGAGGGAGAAGCACAAATCGCAGCTATAAGCTTTTTCTTTTCATCCATCTTTTTCAGAATTTCAATTAGCTTGCTGCATTTCTCCAAATTCTTATAACCAGGATCTCCTCCTGGTAAAATTACTCCATCATAATCTTCTAGCCTAACATCTTTCAGAAGTTTATCTGTTATAACCCTTACACCAACTTTGCTCGTAACTATACTTCCGGATATTCCAACCAAATCAACCTCTATACCAGCTCTTCTTAAAACATCTATTACAGAAAAAGCTTCTATATCCTCAAACCCGTTAGCTAAGGGGATGAAAACCTTCATAATTAAATTTTGTTTTAACAAGCTTAAATAGAATTTAAAAGAAATTTAAATTATGATTGAGATTTCAAGCTTCTTTCTTTGGCTTGTAAAAACTTTCTCCTACATTGGAGTTTTTGCAGCAAGCCTAATTGGAACTTCCTCAATTTTTATCCCGTTTCCATTAGATACGATAATCTCATTCTCAGCCTCGGGCCTTGGTTTAAACCCCTTGCTAGTCGGAATTTTTGCAGGTCTTGGAGCAAGTTTGGGAGAAATAACAGGCTACTTAGTTGGTTTGGGAAGTAGAGAAATAATAGAGGAAAGAAAAGCAAATAAAACTATTGGAAAAGGAGCTAAGTTTTTGACAAAACTTTTTGAGAAGCATGGCTTTTTTGTTTTACCGATATTGGCTTTCATTCCCTTTCCTTTCGATTTAGTTGGTATTTCTGCAGGAATAGGAAGGTATGACATAAAGAAATTTTTCTTAGGAACTTTTTTGGGAAGGGTTTTTAGATGCACTTTAATAGCTTACATAAGCTATATAGCAGTTCCAGGACTTTTAACCTTGCTTGGAATGGTTTAGATGTACAAGCAAGTTATAATATTCAGAAAAGATCTTAAGATAGGTAAAGGAAAGATTGCAGCACATGCTGCCCATGCTTCTTTAGCTGGAGTGAGATTAGCAAAAAAGGAAATAGTTAGAAAATGGGAAGAGAGAGGGGAGAAAAAAGTTGTTTTAAAAGTTGAGAATCTGGAAGAACTTAAAAAAGTTTATGAAAATGCGAAAAGGGAAGGCCTTCCTTGCGCTTTAATAAGAGATGCTGGATTAACTCAAGTGAAGAAGGGGGAAATAATCTGTTTAGTAATAGGTCCGGATGAAGAGGAAAAAATTGATAAAGTGAGCGGGAAGCTTAAGCTACTTTAACATGCTATATTCTTTAACCTAGAGCAAACTATTCCTTTCATTTCATCCTTCGATACAAGACCTTGATAAACTTCATCCTCTATAATCAAAGCAGGAGTTTTTGTTATGTTGTAGGATTTAACTATTGTTTTTACTATTGGCAATTCAACTCCTGCATCTATAGTGAAAACTGAAATTTTATTCGGATACATTACTTGAGCTTCATCCAAAATTTTCCCTTGCTCCAAGCACTCTGGGCATGGAATTGAGTATAAGTATAAAATTGGGAGAATATCCTCTTTGCAAACTTCTTTAGTATTCGATTTGAGAATCCAAGCCCTTATTGCAAGCATCGTATACTCATTTTTTAACTCTAAGAATCTTCCGTTTTTTCCCTCAAGCTTTATCAATTCGTTTAATATCGAATAAAGCTTTGAAGTTAGTTCGTTCGTTAAGGAAGAAAGTATTTGACAGCTTTCTCTTGCTCTGAAGCTTAAAAACATGTATTCAAGCTGAGCACTTTCCAAATCCTTTTTAACCTCTTCTATATTCCTTTCAACTTTCTGGAAAACTTCTGTTTGGAGTATAAAGCCCGTGAATATTCCTGCGATGTAAATTATTAAGGAAATCATGCCTGCTATGAAATAAACTTTCCTTAAGCTAGCCATACTATTTTATTAATTTTAAAAGTATTTATTCAAATTGATGTTAGTTGAAACAATTTTGCTTTTAACAACGATAATTTTGATAGCAATATATTCTTCATGGCTTATCATAGCTTTAATTCCTACTAAAAAAGTTAGGGGAAAATTTTTTCCTCCTATATCAATAATAATTCCTGCTCATAATGAGGAAGAAAATATAGCAAGCACTCTTGAAAGCGTTTTGAAAGCAGAATATCCAAAGAAAAAGGAGATAATAGTTGTCGATGATGGCTCAAGGGATAAAACTCCTGAAATAGTAAAGGAGTTTTGTAGAAAGTATAAAAATGTTAAGCTGATAAGGGTAAAGCATCAAGGGAAGGCAAAAGCTTTGAATACAGGCTTAAAAAAAGCGAAGAGTGAAATAATAGTTGTCATAGATGCTGATACGAAAGTAGAAAAGGATGCGTTGAAAAAGATAGTTCAGCCTTTGAAGGAAAAAGGGGTTGGTGGGGTTGCTTCTGTGTTAAGAGTTCAAAGAACTAAAAATTTTCTTTCCTGGCTTCAATCCTTTGACTATGCTATAGTTTCCGGATGGAAAAAAGTTTGTGAAAAAGTAAACGGTTTATGCATATTGCCAGGATTCTGCGCTTTCAGAAAGAGCGCTATAAAAAAAATTGGTGGCTTTAAAGGGGATACTCCTGTTGAGGATTATGACATTTCATTCTATCTCAGAAAAGCAGGATTTAATATTAAAATGGCCGATGCAGTAGCTTATACAAGAGTGCCTCAAACAATTTCAGGATTTTTGAAGCAGAGGATAAGATGGATAAGGGGAACTTTGCAAGTTGTGAAGAAGCACAACAAATTTTTATTCAGCAAAAAGCACATAGGAGTTAGCTTCTTCTCAGTTCCAGTTCAGCTTTATTGGTATTTGCACTCCTTTCTTTACTTGCCACTAACAATTTATCAAATAGTGAGCGGTTACTTAATCTATTTTGTTTCAAAGGGGAATTATTTTTCAATCGAAGCTTTAAGATACTTCTTAAACTGGTTTACTGTTTTTGGAATGTTAGACTTAATCTACAAAACTATAATAGGAGTTTATGCTCTAACTCCTCTCCTTCTTTTAACCATAGTAGTTTTTTGTTTGAGCATGGGTTTCAACCTTTATTCCCTTTTGAAATTCTCTGATAAAAGCATTTACAACTTTTTGGCATTCATATTCTTCTTCCCTTACGTTTTATTAGTTCTCTCAGCTTATTGGATCGGAACTTTTATCGAGCTGTATGAAAGAAAAGGCTTTTCAAAATGGGAAAAATGCAAATGATTACTTCTTGAAAATCTTCTTGAAGAAGTTGAGAATTACAGAAATGCTTCCAAACTTTGGAGTTCTGAACCAGTGCTGCTTAAAGCCTAGAATTGCTTTGAAGAATGCAATAGTTCCGACAAAAGATAAACATATTCCGATCGTTAAAGATGCGGGAAAAAGGGATAAAATCCTAGATGTTTTACCATCTCTTCTAAGACCTACAAAAGCTAAGAACAAAAAGCCTGATGTTAGGCTGAAATAAGTAAAGAATTTAATCAAATCGCTTATTTCAATAGGCTTTGGCTTTCCCGTTATCCAAGCTATTTGGCCAAAAATTGTTGTTAGAAGGACAAAAGGTGAAATTATCCAACCAAGAGTTATTAAAGTTATTACAATTCTCTGCATGAAATTGAAATTCGGGCTAAACAAAATTTTTCTCCAGTAAGTTTTGAAAACGTGAGTAACTCCATACGCCCATCTCATTTGCTGCCTTAAGAAGCTTTTAAGGGTAAATGGTACTTCTCCAGAAGCTTTTAAATCTGGCAAATAAACATGCTTATAACCTGCTTCTAAGCTTTTTATGGATAAATCAGCATCCTCCGTCACGCTTTCCTCATTCCATCCTCCTGCATTTATTAAAACATCCTTCCTTATCGCCCCTCCCGAACCGCAGAAGAAGACTGTTTTAAAATTGTTTTTTAGGTTTATCCAGCAGTTGTAATATATTGATAATAAGCTGGAAGCGAATTTTGTCACTATATTTTGATTTTCATTCAAAAATCCCATTTTAGATTGAACTATGGAAATTTTTTCATCCGAGAAAAATGGTAAAACTATTCTTTTTAGAAAATTCTTTGGAGGAATAAAATCCGAGTCAAAAACTACTATTATTTCTCCCTTGCTATACTTCAAAGCATTATTCAAAGCTCCTGCCTTAAATCCTTTCCTCGTATTCCTCCTAACAATTTTCACATTCTTATACTTCGCATACCTATCCAGAATTTTTCTAGTTAGCTTATCCGTGCTATCATCAGCAACTATTATCTCAAATTTATCTTTCGGATAGTCAAATTTTAAACATTTTTCTATGCATCTTGCTGCTACAGGATCGTTATAAACAGGGATTTGAACTGAAACAAAAGGCCATGGTTTATTCCTTGGCTTGAAAAATTTTTTTCTCTCAGTCTTTAAAATTATAGTTGAAATTGCAACTATGAAGTAAATGCAAGAAAAAAATATTACTGGAAGTAGAAAGATTTTGTAAAGCATTAAGCTTATCGAATGAATTTCCATATTTATTATTAACTACTTAAATTTTTATTTCCATGACGCTTATCAAAAACTTTGAAGTTGCTAAATCAAAATCCTTTAAATCCTTTGCCTTTATGTAAGCAACATTATTCTTCAAAATTATGCAAGTCTCGTTTGAAAATTTTGGATGGACTAAGGCTATTATAGGATTCTCCTCGCTTCCCTCAATTTCCTCATAAGAATCTATTTCAAAAGAGTTTATTTTAACGTCCAAACCGTTAATTTTGTAAAAAAGAGTTAGCTTAAAAGCGATTTCAAAACCTTCAACTTCATAATAGCTGTTTTCGTTGCCAGCATCCTTAAAAACTATGCTAACATTTTTGACATTTGGGTTAAAAAATACGGAACGAATTTCTTCGCTACTAGGATAAACAGGAACTTTTTGCGCTTCCTTCAAGTTTGCTCTAAAGGTAAAAATAAAATTCCCAATCTTCCAGCTGTAAACAGGCTTAAGCTGAGAATATGAAAAATATATTAGGCCTAAAATTGCTGCTAAGCAAATAAGAATTAAAATTAAGTTCAAGCTTATCCTAACTTTAACCTTTTCCATAAAAAATTAAATTAAGAGTAAATTTTAAATCATTTTCCTTTTTCAAAAACAAAAAAAGAAAAAGTAAGGCTTAGTATGCTTTTAAACTAAGCCGTTTATAACGGAGTTATTCCTGTTGTTGTGGCTGCGGTAATCTTTACTGAAGATCTTTCTTTGACGTGAGCTAATAGAGTGTCATAGTTCTGTAATACAGTGCAAGCCATTCTTGTGTGCGGAGCTTCCCATCCTGCTACAACAACTACTGATTTACCAGGAGTGAATACATTGTCTACAATCTTAATTATTGCAGCATTCTCTGGAATTGTTGAAGCTGCACCACAAGCTGGATAAACCAAACCTAAAGCTTCTGCAGTTATTCTGTTTATACAAGGACCTCCTACTGTTATCAAATTCTTTGATTTGTGTACGCTTGTTACTTCAGTATCTAAAACTGCTACTGGGCTTGTTACTGCTTTAATTACCTTGTAAACTCCTTCTTTCGGTGCAGTAACACCGGTTAATTTACCAAAGTAAATTACTGCTGTTTGTTGCTCAGCTGGTAAGTCAATTACTACTTTATCAACACCAGCATTTGCCTTAATGCTCCTTACTATTGTTCCATAAGAGGAAACTGCATCGTACTCCCAATCTCCTGAGTTTCCTTCGTCCCATAGTGCAACATCCCCACTTTCTGCGGAATTTTCGGTAACTCCTAGCCTAAATCTCTT
>CAZPVR010000031.1:0-8374 GCA_964590365.1 uncultured archaeon | reverse complement strand
AATAAATATTTATATACAGCTTTCCAAAATTTAAATTAAGGTGAAGTAATGAAAGGTGTATCCACTGTAATAGCAACCATATTGATGCTAATGATAACAATTGCTTTAGCAGGAGTGGCATATATTTACATAAGCGGAGTAATGAAAGGAACAGCGGAAAAGCAAATTAAAGTAGTGGATGTGACTTGCACAAACAATACTGACACAGGTAAGGCTCAATATATAGTATCAATTAGAAATTTAGACCCAAGACTGACCATAACCAGCACTGAATTAACATTTTTTGTGGACGGGAAGCTTATTAGTTCAGATGCTGTAAGTATGAATGATATTTTACCAGGAAGAGTTGTACAAGCTATAGTAAATACTACTGAGAATTTTAGTGTGGGTAGTTATCATAGAGTAAAAGTAGTAGGCCCTGCTAATTCAGAAGAACAACCAGCTTATTGCTAAAAATCAAAAAACAATTTTGCATTTTCTCAATTTTTTTAATCTTATTTATTTTACAATACCGAAACCTATAAGTCTCCATCTTCCTGCTATTTGCCTCGAAATTACAACTTTTTCCCCTTTTTCCACGCAAACTGGAATTTTTAAATTCAGCTCGATCTCATCCTTTCTCACGTTTTTAACATTAGCTAGGCTTCTTGAAGTGCCTGCGTTTATTAAAAGGGTTTCGTTAACTTTTATCGGCTCTAAGCTCTGAATTTCTTTCAACCCAACAACTCTTTCCAAAAAGTTTACTTCTAGCCTTAAATCCTCTAAGACCTCAGGAAGTTTTCCTGGAAATCCAACCACATTTCCAACTAATGCATCGGATTTTGTTAGAGAAGGATCCAACTCAGTTAGTACACCAAGCAAACCTCCTGGCCCTGCTTCTTCCAAATCCAAGCCTGCTTTCTGCAATCCTTTTACCGTGGTAAAAAGGCTTTCATATTTTTCGTTTCTCTTTACCCCAGGCCTTATTTCTATTTCATCATCCAGCCTAATTTTTCCTTGAACTATTGCCCCTCCCAACACCCCTCCTTTCAAATCCTTAACTTTTGTTCCAGGCTTGTTTATATCAAAGCTTCTTGCAACAAGCATTTTTAGTTCTTTACTCTCATCCCTTTTTGGTGTTGGTATAAATTTTTCTATTGCCTCTATAACTGCTGAAATGTTTATTCTCTGCTGAGCAGAAACGGGTATTATAGGAGCATCTTCTATTATACTTCCTTTTATAAACTCCTTTATTTCCCTATAATTTTCCAGAGCCCTTTCCTTAGTAACCAAATCTATCTTATTCTGCACTATTATCACATTCCTTATCCCAACAATTTCCAAAGCTTTTAAATGCTCTCTCGTTTGTGGCTGGGGACATTTTTGGTTTGCAGCTATAACCAATATAGCTCCATCCATGATTGAAGCTCCTGTTAAAACTGTTGCCATCAAAGTTTCATGCCCCGGAACATCTACAAAGCTTACTGTCCTTAAAATTTCACAATCAGAAAAGCAGTAAGGACATTTTTGGCTTGTAGAATAATTTCCGCATTTGGTACATTTATAGAATGTTGCATCAGCATATCCCAATCTTATGGTTATTCCCCTTTTCAATTCCTCTGAATGAGAAAGCGTAAGCTTTCCTGTTAAAGCATAAGTTAAAGTTGTTTTTCCGTGGGCAACGTTTTCGGTTAGCTTAAGGCTAAAGTCCGACCATCCCCACGTTAACTTCTGGAATTAGCTTAGGATTTTTCACTTTTACTTCCCTCACCCCCTTCCTTTTTCTTTGAAGGAACAAGGTCCTCTATTGGCTTTTCCCCCTTCTTCACAATCTTACAATTTATTTGAGCAATATCTTCGCTTATAGTATTACCTCTAACAGTTTTTCTCCTCCTTTCTCCTTTTTTCTTAGGATGAAAGCAGGGAGGAGAGTCTAATAAAACTCTCTTCCTTCCCATCCCCTCAACTTTTGGATGCATGGGAAAGCCGTCTTTGTCCGTACCTCCTGTGATTTGAAGTACATAGCCGCTTAATCCTATTATATCACCATTAAACTCTTCACCTATTTTTTTCCCTATCAAGCTTAATGCCTTACTCTGCTCTATTTCTATCTGGTAGGATTTTTTAGTTTCCGGGTCCGAAACTACAAATTTGAAAGTTGCTGTTTTCTCGCCCATATTAGAATTAATTACTTTTAAATCAATTTAAATCTTAAATTTAGAGTATGGTGGAAAAAATAGTTTTGGATCCTTTTGGAACAACCTTGATTACAGATTATTCTAGGCTTTTTGAAGAATTTGGTCTTCAGAGAATAGATGAAAAAATTTTGGAAAGGATAAAAAATCCTAGCAGATATTTAAGAAGGGGTATAACTTTTGCCCATCGTGACTTTGATAAGTTTTTAGATGCTTTTGAAAAAGGGGAAAAAATTGCTGTCATATCTGGAATTAAGCCGAGTAACGAATTTCATTTAGGCAGCAAGATGACAGCAGAGGAAATGATATATTATCAGAAGGAGTTTAAAGCAAAGGTTTTTTACTGCATAGCAGATTTAGAGGCCTTAGTTGATAATCAAATACCGCTGGAAAAAGCAAAGGAAATTGCTGTAGGGAACCTTGCTGATATATTAGCTCTTGGACTTGATTTAAAGAACTCTTTCGTTTATATGCAATCAAGAGAAAAAAGGGTAACGAATTTGGCTTATCTTTTCAGCAGAAGAGTAACTTTAAGTCATTTAAAAAGCTTGTATGGAGAAAGGCCTTTAGGCCTTTACTTCGCAGCTCTTACCCAAGCAGGAGACATACTATTACCCCAGCTCAAAGATTTTGAGGGACCAAAGCATGTTTTAGTCCCGATAGGAATCGATCAAGACCCGCACATAAAATTAGTTAGGGATTTGATACCAAAGGTAAAAGAATTCAATTTCATAATCCCTTCTTCAACTTACCACAAGCTTCAAAGGTCGCTAAAAGGAGAGGCTAAAATGAGTAAAAGAGATCCAATGTCATATATTTCACTAAGCGATGAGCCAGAAATTGCAAAGAAGAAAGTTTTGAATGCTGTTGATGGAGGAAGAAAAACTGCTGAAGAGCAGAAAAGGCTTGGAGGAGAACCTGAAAAATGCTTAGTTTATGAGCTTTGTCTTTTTCACTTCATAGAAGATGATAAAAAGATTAAAGAGATGTATGAGGATTGCAAATCTGGAAAAATTTTATGCGGAGAATGCAAGAAAAGGGTAGCAGAAATAGTTGCTAAATTCCTAGAAAAGCACCAGAAGGAAAGAAGGAGAAAAATGGAAAAAGCGAGAAAAATTTTGGATTAGATTCTTTTATATTTTAAACGAAATTAAAAATTATGGAAGAAATTTTGGAAAAGCTTCACTCCAATGAGAAAAAGATAGTGAAGGCACTTCAAAAGCTGGGAAAGGCTGATTCTGAGAAAATAGCAAAAAAAACTGGGTTGAAAAAGGATGAGGTTGAGAAAGCAAGCTTATGGGCAAAATTAAAGGGTGTTCTGAGCTTTAGCGAAAGGAAAGAGGTATTTTTAGAGTTAAGCGAAGAAGGAAAGGAGTTTTTAAAGGAAAATTTGCCTGAAAAAAATTTAATAAGGGCTGTTGAAAAGGGTATTGAAGATATAGAGGAAATAAAAAAAGCTGTTAAGAAGGCTGAAATAGGAATAATTTGGGCAAAAAAGCATGGATGGATAAGTATTGAAAGGGGGAAGATTAAGTTAACCAAGGCTGGAAAAAGTTTTTTGGAAAAGGAAACTAATGAGGAAAAGCTCTTAAAAGAACTTTCTAAAGGTAGGAAAAAGTTGGAAGAAATTCGCTTTAAGAAAGAGGTTGAGGAATTCTTAAGAAGAGGTTTGGTTAAAAAGATTGAGGTTAGGGAAAAAACTTTCTTTTTAACAGAACTTGGTAAAAAAATAGCACCTTTGATAAAGATAGAGGAAGAAATAGATCAGTTAACCCCGGAAATAATAAAATCTGGTGAATGGAAGAAGAAAAAATTGAGAAAGTACGATATACATCTTCCTTCTCCAAAAATATATCCGGGAAAAATCCATCCTTATAGAAAAATTATAGACGAAGTAAGAGAAAAGCTGCTAAGCTTAGGATTCAAGGAAGTAAGAGGCCCTTTGGTTGAACTAAACTTCTGGAATTGCGATGTTTTATTCATGCCAAGCGACCATCCTGCTAGAGACATTCACGATATTTTCAACGTAAAATTTCCTAAGTACGGAAAGGTTTTGGACAAAGAACTTTGGGAAAGGGTTAGGGAGACTCATGAAAGTGGATGGATAACAGGAAGCAAAGGATGGGGTAAATGGGATTTTGAGCTTGCAAGAAGGCTTATACTTAGAAGCCATTGCACTGCTGTTTCAGCAAGAAGCTTGTATTCGATTAAAAAAGAGGATTTACCAATAAAGATCTTCACGATAGACAGGGTTTTTAGGCCTGATGTTATAGATGCGAAGCATTTCATAGAATTTGAGCATTGTGACGGAATAGTTGCTGGCGAAGGCCTTAACTTAAAAAACTTGCTTTTTTACTTAAAAGAAATTGCTTATGCTGCAGGAGCAGAAAAGGTTAAGTTTAAGCCGAGCTACTTTCCTTTCACAGAGCCAAGCCTAGAAGGTTTTGTCTACTTTGAAAAGTTTGGATGGGTTGAGTTTTGCGGAGCTGGAATATTTAGGCCGGAAGTTACTTTACCGTTGGGGATAGAAGTCCCTGTTTTGGCATGGGGTGCTGGAATTGGAAGGTTGGCCATGATTAAGTTGAATGTGGAAGATATAAAGTACCTTTATTCCACAGATCTGGATTGGCTAAGAAAAAAGGTGGTTTAGTTGCCTACTTTAACTTACAACAAAGAAGATTTAATTTCCTTGATAGGAAAGCAAATGAGCGATTCTGAATTAGAGGAAATAATAAATTTAATAAAGCCAAGCGTTGAGGAAGTAAGGGGAAATGAAATCAGAGTAGAGCATTGCGCTGATAGGCCTGATTTGTTTGGAATCGAAGGGCTTGCTAGAGCGATAAGAAGCTTTATAGGAATGGAGAAAGGACTTAAAAAATATTTTGTTGAGGATTGGAAGATAAGTATAAAAGCAGAAAATGTTAAAGTAAGGCCGTTCATAGCTGCTGCAGTAATTAGAAATTTCAATACTTCTGATTATATTCTACAAAGCTTAATGAGCATTCAAGAAGTTTTTCATGATACGCTGGGGAAGAAAAGGGAAAAGGTTGCTATAGGAATTCATGACCTTGAAAAGATAAAGCCTCCCATAAAATACTGTCAAGTTGATAAAAATGAGAAGATGGTTCCTCTTGGAGAGAAAAGAGAAATGAGCTTGAAGGAGATTTTAGAAAATACAAGCAAAGGAAAGGAATTCAAACACTTAATCTCAAAATCAAATTTGTTTCCAGTTTACATAGATTCTGAAGGGATATTTAGCTTCCCTCCCATAATAAATTCTGAAAGAACTAAAGTTAGCGAAAAAACGAGGAATTTGCTGATAGAATTAACTGGAATAGACAAAAAGCTTGTTATGCAAACCCTAAACATTTTGGTAACGAACCTTGCTGAAAGAAAGTGTAGCATAGAAGCTGTTAAAATAGAATATCCAAATAAAACCGAAATAACGCCCGAATTAAAGGAAGAAGTTGTTGAGCTAAATCCTGAAAATGCAAACAAAATTCTCGGAATTAAGCTGAGCAAAAATGAAATTATAAGCTTGCTAGAAAGGATGGGTTACGATTCTTTTACCTTAAACGGAAAAATTAAGGTAATTGTTCCTTGCTATAGAATTGATATTTTGCATGAAGTAGATTTGATAGAAGATTTGGCAATAGCCTACGGCTTCAACAATTTTATTCCAGAGAGTCCTAAAATTTTCACGAAAGGATGCTTTTCTCCTCTAGAAAAACTTTGCTCGAAAGCAAGGGAAATAATGATAGGGCTAGGATTTCAAGAAACCATAAGACCTGTTTTAACGAATAAAAAGAAAATTTTTGAGAAAATGAACTTGAAAGAAGAGAGAGTTATAGAAATAGAGAATTTTGTTTCAGAAGAATATACTTGTCTAAGGAATTGGTTGATACCAAGCTTAATCGAATTCTTATCCCACAACAAGCATGTGGAATATCCTCAGAAGATTTTTGAAATAGGCGATGTTGTGGTATTGGATGAAAAGGAAGAAACTATGAGCAAAAGCATAAGAAAGCTTGCCTTTGCAACAAGCCATTCAAAAGCAGGCTTTTCTGAAGTAAAATCTATTGCCAGCGAATTAATAAGAAATCTGGGTAAAGAATTTTCTTTGAAAGAATTCGACCTAGATTCATTCATAAAGGGGAGATGCGCGAAGATAATTTTAAACGGAAAAGATATAGGATTCTTGGGTGAAATATCCCCTTCAGTGCTTGAAAAATGGGAGCTGGAAATGCCTGTAGGCGCGTGCGAAATAAACTTGGAAGAATTACTTGTTAATCCAACTTGCTAAGAATTCTAATAAGTTAAAGGAATATTTTGGTTTATGTTTGAAGGGCATTCCCTCAAGCCAATGGGCAAGCCTTCTTATTTCTAAAGATGCGGGAGAATCAGGATAAATTTGGACTAAAGGAATCCTTCTTGAAATACTCTTCGGAACATTCGGATCTTCAGGAATTTCAGCTATGACAGGCAACCCTATTATTTTTTCAACCTCTTCTTTACTCAATTCATAACTTTTGTTTTTAATTCTATTCAGAACTATTCCTATGGAGCCTTTATTTATAGCTTGAGCCAGCTTTAAAACTTTCGTTGCATCTATTACGCTAGGCAATTCTGGGGTAGTAACTATGAGAATTTCTTGCGTTGAGGAAAGGGAAGAAACAGCTTCTCTTCCGAAACCGGGAGCAGAATCTAGTAGTATATAATCCGAACTTCCCACAAGGTTTAAAATTATCTCAGGTAATTTTCCTATGTCAACATCGTTTAAATCCATCAAGTTTAAACTACCTGGCATTACTTTAAACCCGAAAGGATGGGGATATAAAGCGTTCTTAAGGTTATAACCTTTAAGAACATCATGCAGCGTTATTGGAGCAAGATGCATTCCAACGTATAAACCTAGATGAGGAGTGGTTAAATTAGCGTCTATGGCAACTATTTCCCTTCCCAATTCAGCTAAAGCATAAGCTAAGTTTGCTGTGAGAAAAGTTTTTCCAACCCCTCCTTTCCCAGAAATTATGCTTATTATCCTAGTCATCAATAATTATTTGTTTTTAAAAATTAAATTCCTAAAAGTTTATAAATTCTGAGCTTCATTCTATCTTTAGGTGAGCTGGCAGGGTAGCTTCGCCCTTGTTACGAAACAAGGGTGAGGAAGTTCCCTCCATCGAGGATGTTGCGAAAGCAACAGGCTGAGAAGTCTCCACCAGAATCAGAAACGAAACCCTTTGACCTTGCTAACTATGATTTTTAAATGAGTGGAGGTCAAAGGGATGAAACGGTCTGGTGGGTCCGATGAGATGCAAGCCTTTGAGCGCTTAGACAAATGCTACCTCGAACAAAAGAGGGGCTACTGCCAGCACACCTTTTTCTTTTAAAAATCAATTATTATTTAGGGTGATTTTTTGGACATAATGTTCCTTTTAATAATTTCTTTCGCAACCATAACAGGCTTGATAGCAACGGTTTTCGGCCTTTTTCTTCTCTATTTATCGTTAAAAATAAAGACAGAATTTAGAGAAGTTTTAAGATACGAAATAGATAAACATAGAAAGCTTTACCAATTCATAAGGGAAATGGGGAGAGTTAGCTTAGTAGAAATTGTTAGAAAGATGGAGGGTATTCCCATAAATCATCCTGAATTTCCTCTTAAGCAAATGAAATGGGAGAGATTTTTAAGCGAAAGAGTTAAAGGTGAGTTGAAGACTTTGGAGCTTACTTCAAATCTTTATTCTCTTTCTCCGGAAGTTCAAAGATTTTTCAAGTACGATGACCCTAGCGTTAAGGACTTGCTAGAATACATTTACCTTAAATACATAAAAAGAAGGTTGGGTTAAGTGCGAGGTTTAGATTTTTTTTGACTTTTCAGGAAGCTCGAAAGCTCCTGAAAAGCTGTAGTCTTTACGACTACTAAAATCTAAACTTCCTCCTTAACCCTAAATCAAATTTAAATTCCATGCTTATAAACTTTTCTAAATTTTAATTTCTCGATTAATAACTATTAAATGTGAATAAGAGGAAACTTGCCTTACTACTTTCAATTTTAAAGGAAAATCCTAACCCAAAGTATAAGTTGGAGCAATATTCCATAACTCCGGAAATTGCCTCTGAAATTCTTTTTCTAGCAAGAAACGACATAAAAGATAAAATAGTTTTTGACTTCGGAACAGGCTCTGGAAGGCTTGCTA
>CAZPVR010000030.1:0-8479 GCA_964590365.1 uncultured archaeon | reverse complement strand
GCATCCAATTAAAACCAGAATAGCAACTACAACATTCCAAATGTTCATAATTGTATTTTGTTTTCCAAAGATTTATTTTCTTACTTCGGAGCAGGGTTTACCGATCCTCCAGCATTCTTAATTTTCTTTTCTATTTCCTGGGCTTTTTGCTTTAAAAATCTTATTGCATTTTTTCTCTTTCCCTCTTTCCATTCTTTTTCCGCATTATTCAAGATTTTCATAATCTCATTAAGGCATTTGTTTATCTTTGCATTACTCACATTGTATTTATTTTTTGCATAGGTATCGAGAAACCAGTCTCTCAACTTATTGTAATCGATTTCTTCCATCAATCCGCTATAAGTTGCTGAGGGGGTAAATCCCCATTCATACAATCTGCTTAAGACAACTGAGATAACTCCAAAAAAGAATAAAATTCCAAAAGCAGCAACTGAATACATTCCGAGAAATGCGAACATAGCGCTAACTATTCTAGTAAAATAGCCTAATGGGACTAAAGAAAATGAAACTACTAAAGAAATTACAAAATTTATTCTTGGACTAAAAAGGTTTAACGCATTCAAAAATCCTATCATTATTGCACAAATTCCGAAAAATGGTACGAAGAACAAATATATTAAAGCAGGGAACCAAAGCCAACTTTCTGGTATTCCTATTATGGTTAAAAACTTTCTCGCCCACTCACTTGTTATAGGGGTTGATTTAAGCTCAGCAGGAACCTCTGCTCCAAAAGGATATACTGTTGCCATGTAAATGAAAACGATAAGAGAAATTATGAAAACCAGAATTATTATTTCTTTTATGTACTTAACCATAATTTAAATTTCGCTTTAACAAATTTAACTTTGAAAAGCTTAAATTAAAGGCTAAAGAAAATATAATTATGAGAAAGAAGTTCTTAGCCATTCTTTCAGGCCTTTTAGCAATTCCTATAGCTTTTGCTCAGTACATACCAAAAGTTAACTTAGCGGCAATTCCGCCAACATGGCTTTCTTATCCAGAAATTTTAAGCAATGTTCTTTTTCCCGGACTAGTAATATTCCTTCTGCTCTGGGGAATACTTTACAGAATAAAGTTTCCAAGAATATTAGCGATGTTCATTTCATTCTTCTTAACTCTAGCAATAGTATTTTCAGGAGCATTTGTTTTTCTTGTAGTTAACATAACATGGCTCGGTTTTGTAGCTTTGTTCTTCGTTGCAATATTTCTATTGCCCCATGGAGAAAGAATTTCAAGAGCTATAGCGGTAAAAGCAAGAATAAGGAAGGAATGGATAGAGGAATTGGAGAAAAAGGAAAAGGAGCTTGAAAGGGTAAGAGGAGAAATTGCAAAGGAAAGCGCAAAGAAAGCTCCTTCGAAAGCAAAAATTAAAAAGCTTGAAGAGTTAAGGGCTAGAATCGAGGAAGAAATAGAAAAATTGAAAGAAAGGCTAGGATACGCATAAAATATTCCAAGATAAAATATAATTATGGCCTTAACAGAAATTTCAGGAAGTTTTAGCCAAAATTTTTACTATTTTTTCCTCCCCTTCATTTTCATTTTCGCAATTTTCTACGGAATTTTGAGCATAGCAAAAGTCTTCAGCAAAAGAGTAAACTTAATAATTTCGATTTTAATTTCCCTTTCTCTTGCGCCGACAGAATTCTATCCTTTCCTAACGAATTACTTATTAAGGCTCGGTGCTTGGGTTACTATAATTGCTTTTGGCATTCTTTTCATTGTAGGAGTAAGCTTAATTACAATTGGAAAAGGGAAAGAAATTTACAGAAAAACTTTAAACCCTTCTGAGAGGCTGAAGCAAATAGAAAAGGAAATTAAGAAGGTGGATGAAAAAATTTGGAAGGCAAGACAAAGGGGGAATGTGAAGGAAGAAGAAAAGAATTGGTTAGAAAGGGAAAGGTTAGAAAGGGAAAGACTTCTTCTTATGAGGGAAATTGAAAGGGAAGTAAAACTTAGAAAGCGTTTTTAAGTTTAAAAACAAAATTTAATTGTGGCAAGCTTATTCGAGCCAGTAGTAAGGTTTATGATAGAAAAAGGATTTTATTCTTTCTTATTCCCATGGATAATAACTTCTGCAATACTTTACGGCCTATTGAGAAAATCGAAAATTTTCGGAGAATCTGCTGCTGTAAACGGAGCAATTTCAATTTCCGTAGCTTTCTTAATAATGGGGTTTCCTTTAATAGCTCAGTTCAATTTAGCTTTACCATTCTCAACTTTTTTTGTGCAAGCTACAGTATTCTTTTTAATTCTAGTAGTAGGACTTTTGTTTGCAAGCTTGTTTTACCCAGATTTAACAAAATTTTTAATGGAAAAATTTACAAGAAGAACAACTTTAGGAATCTTAATAATTCTGGGAATAGCTATTTTCATAACTTCTGGCCTAGTAGGAGTTTTTACTTTTAGCCTAACAGCACCCCCTGAGCCAGGAAAGCCTTCTCCACCTTTAGATTTTACAATACTTGCAGGAGGGGTAATAATTTTCATGGTTTTAATAGTAGTTGCGGGAAGTATTGTAATGGGTGGTGAGCAATGAACCCTTTTGAGTTCACAATTAAAAAATTGCAGGAGCTCGGATTTTTCCAGTTCTTACTTCCTTTCATGCTAACTGCAACAGTTTTTTATGGATTACTAAGAAAATCAAAGATTTTTGGCGAACCAAAGGAAAATGTGGTTGTAAACGGAATGGTTTCTTTGATAGCTGCTTTCATGGTTTGGGCATCTCCAATATTATTGGGAATAAACATAGAAACCCAACTTTCCCTCTTCTTCCTTTATAGCATGATAGGCATTTTAGTATTCTTAGTTAGCTTAATAATAGCAAGCCTTTTCTTTCCACCAGACTTACCAAAATTTTTAGCAGATAATCTTAAATCAACAAGATTCTGGGGTGTTATATTTATAGCAGGAATTTTAATCGGAATATTGATTTTTTCTTTCGCATTCCTAAGCTTCTTTTTCCCTTCTTTTGGAGGGGTTCAAGTATCTTGGGATTTTATTTTTGGAATTGCTATATTTGCAGGAATGATAGCTACAATATTCTTCATCGTTAGGTAGAAATAAAGATAAATATAAAACTCTAAATTTAATTTAAGGTGAATGAATGGCGACTATTGCTGAGTTGATAGCAAAAGCAAGGGACTTAGGAGTATTCGCATTCTATCTTCCATTTCTCCTAGCTTTTGCAATAATATACGCATTACTCAGAAGGGCAAAGATATGGGGTGATAGGAAAAACATCGACTTAATAGTTTCACTAATAGCAGCAGCATTCATAATAGGCTATACACCATTTGGCTATGCATTATCTTACTTTCTAGTTAATACGTTCGGTGGTGTTTTCACAACTTTGATAACAATACTAGGAATACTATTGATTTTCTACATGCTTTTACCCTTGTTTGGAGTGGGAAGAGAGAAAGAATACAGTAAAAAGTTGATAGCAATAACGCTTTTAATTTCGATAATAATAGGAATAGGAATTCTAATTGCATACATTCCAGCAGTTCCTGGAATCTCCCTTCCTACAGTAATAGTACCAGGCTTACCAACTCCAGTTTTTCCGGGAATTGCTTTATCTTATGAGGATATAGCAATAATTTGCCTAGTAGTACTTACATTCATAGTAATCTGGTACCTTGCAAAGGAAAAATAGTAAGCTTTTATTTTTTCTTTTTTAAATTTTCTTAAAGGTAATAGTAAATGGGGATAGAAGGCATAATAGAAACGCTTAAGCAGGGAGGTTTCTTTAGCTTTTACCTTCCTTTCGTTTTAATGTTCGCTATCTTTTATGGTTTATTAACAAAATCAAAGATTTTTGGAGATCCGAAGGAGAAGAGCGTGAAAAAAATTAATGCAATGGTTTCTTTAACAGCTTCTTTCTTCATTTTAATTTTCTCTCCTTTAGCGGATTTGGCAGCTTTTCTTTCAGCATTCCTTGGAAGAATTTTTATAGTTTTAATTACACTAATTTTCTTTCTTTTAATTTGTGTAATGCTCATTCCTTCAGAAGAATGGGAAAAGGAAAGGGGTAAATATACGAAGTTTTTACTTCCAGCAGGCATAATATTAGCAGTTATAGTTTTCTTTACATCCTCAGGCATTAGCTTAATGCCAAGCCTTCAGCCTTCTTCCATGCCCCAAATTTCTTTAAGCAACGAAGATATTCTAACTATAATTCTGATATTTTCTTTTATTCTAATAGTTTGGTTTGTTACTAGGGAAGAAAAGAAAGAAAAGCCTAAGAAAATTATCGGTTATCGTCCTGAGCCAATTTATGAGGGTGAAGCTTAGTTTTGTTTTTGTGGTTGTATCCTTGTAGAAAGTTCTTGGTATGCCCTTTCAAAATCTCCTCTTACTTTGTTTACTAAATTTCTTTCTTCTTGTAACTCTGCTAATTGTCTTGTTAGTGACCAACTTTTAAGCTTATACTCTGTATCTGCAGCTCTACCAAAATCGCTTTCTATTTGATTTTTATAGTTTGATATAATTTCGCTTATCTTTCTAGCATTTGAAGGATCGTATTCTGCAATTTTTGACCCTAGTGCTAATAGGTTAAGTAATTCTTGGTATCCTTGAGTCAATTTTTCTTGTGAGCCATCGTACAACCTCAATGAGCTAGAAATTAATTGTCCTACGCCTCTTCTAATCTGGGATGCTATGTCAGCTGCTCTTCTTGCCTCTTCTTGCTTTGCATTAGCAACTGCTGATTTTTCCTGCGCTACTCTTTCCATTTGCTCTATCATATTTATTAAGTCTTGTTCTGCCATATCCATCAAATAGTGTTACTACTAACTAGTATTTAAATATTTCTATTCACCACTATATAGTTACTAAACAACGTAAGAAGGAGTGTTTAAATAGCCAGAAGTTTTTTTAAACTTTTCTGCTTTTTCCTTTAAACCTCTGCTTTCATAAAATTCTACTATGCTTTTATCGATTAAAGGCTCGAGCCTTTTTTGGATGTAGTCTGAAACTCCAATTTGGCTTAAATAAGCATGAGCTAGCTCATGGAGGGCGATCGAATACAAGCTTTCTTCATCTGCATCCTTAAGAGCTAAATCAACAAGAAAAACGTTTCTTTCAGCATTAGCAGCCATCGCCTTTTTCTCTCCGTATAAAACTTTACCAGGAGTTATAACTTGTGTAGTTTGGGATGGTAAAGAAACAGGGATTATCAAATAATCCTTAATTTCAAATTTCTTCTTCGGAATTTCAATCCCAGCAGAATAAAGGTTTTTTCTAAGATGAATTTCAAACTCTTCAAAATCTTTTTTGCATCTTTCCAACCCTCTTTTAAATTTCTCTTCAGCATTTTTTGCTTCGTTCAAAGTTCCGCATTTCCTATAACCTTCATAAATCTCAGATTTAACTCTTTCAAAATCTCCATAAATGTTTAGCAAGTATTCTAGAGAAGGTAAATCTCCATAATCTATTTGATTTACAACGATGTGATTTTCAAATTTCATACTTAAATAAAGTATAAAAAAGTTTAAAAAGGTTTACAACAGCTTTTTGTAGCCGAGTAATTTTGGATAATCCAAAGAAGTTTGCTCAATTCCTGGGTTATCGTAGAACAATTCTTTATTCTTCCATATTCTATAAGCTCCTGTTGCTTCCAGGCCTGCACCATAGCTGATTGCAATAGCTTCACCAATTCCAGGATTTGCATAGCCTAGAAGGGAAAGCAATGCTCCTGCTGAATATCCTAGGAATTTCTTTCCATTCCTCTTTGCCGCATTGTATAAAGCCATTATAGCGTTATAAGCACCTACTGCATACAAGCCTAACAATCCAAAACCTGCTAATAGGCTTCCTAGTATTATTCCTCCTTTTATAATACTCCTTATACCTTTCTTTGTAGGCTTACTAATCCTTTCGCTCATACCAATCGAAATATAAAAGGAAAAGTTAAAGATTTAAGCTTTTTCTATTCTAAAAAATTCCAAAAACTCTTTTTCTGTAAAATGGAGTTTGCCTGGGAAAATTATTGTTGCAGGCGTTTCTTCAAAATTCCTTTTAATTATTTCTTCCATCCTTCCATAAGCTATTAAAGGTTTTTTGCTTCCTACCTTTGCGAAAACAATTATTTCATCTTTCAAGCTTATTACACCTTCCTTTTTCTCCTCTTCAATTTTCAACAAAATTTCCAAGGCCTCGTTTACTTTCATTATCCTTTCTTCCTCAACATCCAATAAGCACAAAGTGTGAAGCCCCCTTTTCTTATTTTCCTTCAAAATCTCATAAACAGATTCAGGAAGTTTTCCTTTAGTTTTTTCAGGAAACGGTATTGTTAGGCAGGGCCCGAATTTATAAATATGAAGGCCTGTTTCCCCAACAGCAGAAATTATTGAAGCATTGTGTATTATTTCAGTTTCTATTCCCTGCTTTCTAGCTTCTATTATTAAAGCTGAATGGGTTGTTGCAATCAAAGCATCCCCTCCAACCAGCAACCCAACTTTTTTATTCTTTGCTAAATCTAAAATTTCTTGAAAATTTTCTTCCAAATCCTTTCTAGAAAGTATTTTAATTTCTTTCCCTACGAGCTTTTCAAGTCTTTCCTTATTCGTTAAAAGTTTTGTTGTATAGAATTCTGCAAAAAGGAAATCGCAACTTTTCGCAACTTCCAAGCCTTTAAGGCTTATATCCTTTTCATCGCTCAGACCCAAACTTATTAAGCAGAGCATTTTCTCTAAGAAGCTTTTTATTTTTGCTATTAAAATTTTATTACTTCCTTTTCAAGCTCAAAAGCATCCTTTGCTCTTTCTTCTAAATTTATTTTCAAATACGAAGCAAAATTCCCATAAACTTTAGTTGAGGTTAAAGTTAAAACAAGGCCTGAATGATTTACTTTTAAGGATGGCTCATGACTTCTTATCACAGTTTTCACTTCCAAAACTTTCAAAATCCTTTTGCTTACATCTTCCCCGAATATTTTTCCTGCTCCTCTGCTAGAAGGGAAAAATCCTTTTATTTCAGCAGGGTCGTTCCACAAAATCTCTTCTGCACTTTCCTTAGAAACCTTCTCCAATTCTTTTACAGAACTCAAATTTACAGGAAGGCCACCGTGTAGGAAAAGATACTTTTTCTTAACCAAAGCTGAGAAATAGAGATAACTCCAGAACTCTTTAACTTTTTCATAAACTTCGCTACTTCCATACCTTTTAATGATTTGGAATGGTAAGTCGTGAGGATAAATTTCCAATCCCTCAAGGAATTCATGATTTCCTCTTAAAAGGAAAACTCTTTTTGGGAATTTCTCTTTTAACTTGAGTATTAGAAAATAAATTTGTGGAGAATATTCTCCCCTATCCCCATAATCTCCTAGAAATATTATTTTATCATTTCTTTCGAGAAATTTGCTTTTTTCAAGTATGAAGCATAAGCTGGCCAAATCACCATGCAAATCACCAACAACTATTAAAAGGCCTTTCGGCTTTATAACAACCAAATCCCTTTTCCTCTCTTTTTCCAAAATTTCTATCACTCTGTTTACCAACTCGATAAACTCTTCCTTACCAAAACTCCTTTCCTCCTCCAAAAAATCTTTTAGTTCCATGCTTAATTTAATTTAGATGGGACTTAAAGAAATTTTAAAGGATAAGCTTTCTGATGAAGAAATTAAGCTATTGCCGAGAAGCTTTGATATAATAGGTTCAAGAGAAAAGGCAGTTGCTATAATCGAAATACCTGATGAATTAAAGGATAAGGGAAAAATTATTGCAGAGGCAATAATGGAGCTTAATAAAAATGTTAAATCTGTTTTGAGAAAGGCTTCTGAAAGAAAAGGAATAGAAAGATTGAGAGATTACGAGATTTTGGCAGGGAGCGAGGATACAGAAGTTGTTCATAAGGAATATGGATATTTTTTAAAGCTAGATCCTAGAAAAGTTTATTTTTCTCCAAGGGAGGCAACAGAAAGGCAGAGGATTGCAAAAAAAGTTAAGAATGGGGAAAAAGTTTTGGTTATGTTTTCTGGGGTAGCACCATTTTGCATTGCTATAGCGAAGGATAAGAACGTTAAGGTTTATGGGGTTGAAATAAACGAAGAAGCTCATAGGTATGCGAAGATTAATGTAGGGATGAATGGCTTAAGCGATAAAATAATTTTAATAAACGGTGATGTTAGAAAAGTTTGCCCTAAGTTAAAAGAAAAGTTTGATAGGATTTTAATGCCCTTGCCTTTTGGCTCAGAAAATTTCTTAAAATTTGCTTTTAAGTGTATAAAGAAAGGAGGTATAATTCATTTCTATACTCAGGGAAGTGAGGGAAAACTTTTTGATGATGGAATAAAAATAATAAAAGAAGAGGCAAAAAAAGCTAGGAAAAAAATTAAAATTTTAGAAATGAGAAAAGTTTTACCTTATGCGCCAAGAAAATATAAAGTTTGTATAGATTTTAAAGTTATTTAGCAGGGGTCGCCTAGCCTGGTCGATGGCGCAGGCCTCAGAAGCCTGTGGCTTAGTGCCTTCCTGGGTTC
>CAZPVR010000029.1:0-8683 GCA_964590365.1 uncultured archaeon | reverse complement strand
GAATAATTTTATTGGAAATCCAAGAATTTACTAAACTTCATAGTCAATGGGTAAAATTAAGCTCCTTATTCCCCTTGAGCATTTTAAAAATTCTTTTAAGTCTAACTCTATAACATCAAACCCATTTTTCTCAAGCTTCTTATTCAAGCTTGCCTTAAAATTTATTATTTTATTCGAATCTATTTGAAGAAATTCCATTCCTTCATTACCAATAATTATTTCAAACTCATTTTCCTTCAAAAATTCATAAAGCTGGGAATCAAGAATAGCTTCGCTTATTACAGCAGTCTTATCTATCAAATTAAAGTTTTTGCTTATATCTTCTTGGGGTATGGGAAAAACTTTTATTCCTGTAATTTCCTCAAACTTTCTTGCTCCGTCCAAGTTTGCTCTTTTGTTTATCCCTATTAAAGCATTTTTTTCATCGATCAAAAAAATATTACTTCCTTCCAGTATGCAAGGATATATGAGCTGGCCAACTATTTTTAAGCCAAGCTGGAAAATTCTCTCCTTAATTAAGAGCTCTTCTCCTTGCCTTTCGCTAGTCAACCTAAGAATTAAAGCTTTTCCATCAATCACAAAAGCAGGGTCTCTTACGAAAATTAAATTCGGCTTCCTTTCAAGAGTTTTAAGGGTGTAATTGACTTTAACATTTTCGGAACGTAAGGCATCTACTATTTCATCATGCTCCTTTTCCAATTTTTCGAGTTTTGGAATTTCTTTCCAGATATCATTTTTCCTCACAGAACTCATTTCAACTCCAGGTCTATGAACAAGAACTTCTTTAAGCTTCATAAATAAATTTTATCCCAGAATATCTAAAATCTTTGCCCTTATTTCAGCATTCCCCCCTTTTGGCAATGCAAGTATTTCTCCGCACTTCAAGCATCTAACTTCGGTAGAAGCTTTGCTAAAGATTATTTGCTTATTGTTGCATTTCTTGCATCTAACCCTCAAAAATTTGCTCTTCGGAACTTTAACTATTTCCATGTTCTCACTTTATTTCCAACTTCTTAGTCCTAAAACCTTTCTTACTATGCATCTTTCCGCATTCCTTACATTTAAACCTCAAATCAACTTTTTTCGTCGGCTTTTCCCTTCCTTTAGGGTTTTCCTTCGGAAAACTTCCATAACCTTTAAGCTTTCTCAAAAACCTTCTTTGGCCTTCGGCCAAAGTTCTTCTCTGCCTTTTCTTTGCTCTTTCAACAGTATGCAAAGTATGCTTTTTGCAATAAGGGCAGAATGTTCTTACTTCCTTTGGAATTTTCATGCTTCTCATTTAACTTTACAAATTTTTAAATTTTTACCTCTTCCACAACCCCTTTCTTATACAGAATTTCAAAATTTTCTAAAGGAATTTCTGCTTCATCACCTTTCTTGAACGGCCCATAAACATTTCCGTCTATACCAACAAAATCTTCAACATCTTCCTTAAAAATAACTTTTTTCATCAGGATTTTAGCCTCTTGCTCTAAAGAAGGAATTTCACCCTCTTCAAAAATAGAATAAAACTTTTTTCTCCTTTCTTCAAGCATTCTAACTAATTCGTTAAAGAAATCCTTCTCTTCTTCCGTTAAATTCTGGGGAGGAATTTTCGTCCTTACTGTTATTAAAGCTTGATTCAAAATTTTCCTTTCTCTCCTTTCAAAGATGTTTTCAACAAGCCTTTTTATATTCTTCACTTCTAATTCATCCTTACCAATTTTTTTCTTTTGTTCTAGATAAAGAGCAACTCCCTCGAAAAATTTTTCAGGAAGTTTTGTGAGTAGGGGAGAATCCCTTTCCTCCCTTTGTATCTTCCTTATAATCTCAAAGGTTATGGTTTCCATATTCATCTTTTAATTTTTCTTTTTAATTTAAGTTTTTTAAATGGATAGTTTATAGGGTTCTTGATTTTCTTCTCACTACAAGTTTCATCAGGCTCGCAAACTCCTATTGAAATATAAAAGTTTTCATTGTCGCAATTCGGGGGCAAAATATTTCTTTCCTGCCTAGCATGCCATCTTAGCTGAGTTCTTAAGTAATTCCCCCTCAGCTTAGGATAATTTTTTTCATTCCATTCCTCAAGCTTTTTCGAAATACTCTCAAAATCCCATCCCATGTTCCTAAGGAAGTTTATCAATATGAAAACGCTTCTTTTTCTCCCGTCATTTAAGCCGTTCAAAATCTTTTTTATGCATGGAGGGAAAAATTCTTCAGGAATTTTCTTTATTTTTCTCCTTAAAGTTACAACTTCCTCTATAACTGCTTGCTTAACCTCTATCCCATGCTTTGCGGCCCAATCTAATGCTTCAACTATCAACGCTTCTGCATCGCAAAAACTTGATTTTTTTTCTAAAAAGCCTTCGCTAACTTTAACGTTTTCTGGCAAAGCATCTTCCTTTTCAAACTTCTCTATTTTTTCTGGTTTTATGGGTAAACTAACCAACAGAGTTTTTTCGTGGAGGGAATAAGGAAGTCTGAACAAATGCCTTAAACCGAAAACATCCATGTTTATTATTTTAAAAGGCTCTATTCCTTCCTCGCTAACAATTTCTTCCAAATTTTTTCCAACCCTTTTCGCTATGTTTATGGGATTATCGATTTCTAAAATTTTCTCTCTCAAACTTTCTCTCACATACCATTTCAAATACTCTATGGTCTTCTGGAGAATTTCAGGATAAAGTATCCTCGTTTCTTGAAAGTTTATCTTCTCCGGCAATGCCTCGAAAGGTATGGCTATATGAAAGCCTTTTCCCCCTGTGAATTTTACTGAATAGCTTTTAACCCCATGGTCTTTAAAAGCTTCTATTATCTCCATAGTAACAAGCTTTGCTATTTCAAAATCGTTTACATCAGGGTCTATTAAAATGTCCCATCCAATTCTTAAAGCATCCAACTGCTCCTTCGTAATTCCTGCCTTAAGCTGCATGGGATTGTTCCATCTTTCTAAGGAAGCATGAAAAGATACAGCACCTTCAGCAACGCTTTGCATTATGTCTGCAGGAAATTGAAGCACATCAGGCCTTCTACCAAAAGAATTCTGAAAAACGGGAACAACTTCCCTATTTTCAGAAATCTTTATCAAAAATTTCTGCACGCTTTCTCTAGAATACCATTCAAAAATTTTTTGCCTCATCGAAATCGCTATTAGAAATTAGTATATTTAAAATTTAAATTCAAGATTTATCATTTTCCAATCAATATATTAATTATGAGTACAAGAATAACGAGGATTACCCTTCAAGGGTTCAAGAGCTTTAATAAGAAAATTTCTATACCATTTCCTTCAAACTTTACTGTAATATGCGGTCCGAACGGAAGCGGAAAGAGCAATATAGTTGATGCTATTTGCTTCGTTTTGGGAAGGACTTCAGCTAAGAGCTTAAGAGCAGAAAAAATGCATGAGCTAATTTTTCATGGCTATGAGAAAAAGGCACCGGCCCAATATGCTTCCGTAACTCTCTATTTGGATAATTCGAGCAAAATCTTTCCTTTTGAGGATAAGGAAGTTTCTATAACGAGAAAAGTGAATAGAAAAGGTGTTTGCGTATACAAAATTCAGGGAAGGACTAAAACAAGGGAAAAGGTTTTAGAGCTTTTATCTGCTGCGAGAATTTATCCAAACGGCCACAACATAATCTTGCAAGGGGATGTCACAAACATAATAGAAATGAACCCTGTAGAGAGGAGAAGTATAATAGACGAAATATCTGGCATTGCTGAGTATAATGAAAAGAAGGAAAAGGCACAGAGAGATTTGGAGGCTGTCGACCAAAAGCTGAAGGAAGCGGAGATAATAATAACTGAAAGGTATGAAATTTTTAAGAAGCTTGAAGAGGAGAGGAATGCTGCTTTAAAATACCAAGAGCTTCAGAAGAAGTTGCAGATACTTAAAGCTTCTTTGGCTTATAGGAAGTTAAAGAATGTTGAAAGCTTGATTTCGAGCTTGGATGAAAGTATAAAGAAGAATGAGGAAGAAGCAAAAAAGGTTGATGAGAAAATTTCTGAAATTGAGAAGGGGATAGAAGAGGGGGAAAGAAGCTTAGAGGAAATTGCAAAGAGCTTTTTAAAAATTAAAAGAAACTTGGAAATAGAAAAAGAAACATCCTTTTTAAGGACGAAGATAATGGTTAATGAGGATAAAATAAACGCAAACAAAAATGAAATTGAAAGGTTGGAAAAGCTTATACAAAGGCTGAGTGAAATTAAAGAGGAAAAGCCGGGAGAAATTCCGGAAAGCGTGAAAGCAATTCTGAGCTTGAAGCTAAAAGGTGTTTATGGATGCTTGAAAGATTTGATAAAGATTCCGGAAGAGTATTCGCTAGCTTTAGAAGTCGCTTTGGGAAACCATTCTTATGATATAGTTGTTGAAAATGAAGATATAGCCAGCTATTGCATAGAATTTTTGAGAAAGGAAAAAATAGGAAGAGCTACTTTTATTCCTTTGAGCAAGATAAAGCCAAGAGAAGTTGAAGTTAGTAAGAAAGAAGGGATAATCGGAAGAGCTTCTGATTTAGTTGAGTTTGATAAAAAGTTTTTAAACGCTGTAAAATTTGTTTTAGGCGATACCTTAATAGTTAAAAATCTGGAAGTTGCAAAATCCTTGGGGATAGGAAAGTATAGAATGGTTACTTTGGACGGTGATTTAATAGAAAAAAGCGGAGCAATGACAGGAGGATATTTGATTAGAAAGCCTAAACTTTCTAGAGAAATTGTAAAAAGCGAGCTCGAAGAGTACTTGAGGATTAAGAAAAGTTTGGAGGAAGAAAATGAAAATCTTAGGAAGGAAATAGAGGAAATGAAGAAGAGGTTGGAGGAAATTTCACAGAGCAAAGAATTTAGAGAGATTATAAGCATACAGAATCTTAAGCTTGACTCTCAAACAGAGTTGAACAGGCTTAGGGAAGAAAGGAAATCTCTTTACGAAAAAAGAATTTCTTTACAATCTGAAATTAATAAAGCGAAAATTCAAAAGGCAAAGCTCGAGGCAGAGCTGGAAAATTTGAAAATAGAAGTTCTGCAATACGGGGAAGTTGAGTACTTGGATAGGGGAATAAAAGCCTTGGAGAATGAGATTAAAAGAACTTTTGATGAATTAACATCTTTAGGGCCAGTTAACTTTAAGGCCATAGAGCAGTTTGAGAAGTTCAAGGAAGAGTTTGATGAATACAAGAAGAAGTATGAAAAGATTTTGGAAGAAAAGAAGGCAGTTTTGGATATGATCGAGAAAATTGAGGAAAAGAGGAGAGAAGTTTTTTACAAGTGCTTGAAAGAAGTTAGTGAAAAATTCAATCAAATATTTAATAGAATGACTGGAGGAACAGCAAGCTTAGAGCTAGAGGAGCCCATGAATCTTGAAAGTGGCCTTTTGATTCAGGCAAATCCGTCTGGAAAAACGTTGATGAATATAGATGAAATGTCTGGAGGGGAGAAGAGCTTGACTGCTTTAGCTTTTATATTTGCCATTCAGGAATATAAGCCTGCTCCTTTTTATGTGTTTGATGAAATAGATGCAGCTCTTGATAAAGAGAATAGTAAAAAAGTTGCTGAACTCATTAAATCATTATCAAAGAATGCTCAGTTCATTTTAATCACGCACAACGATGAAACAATAAAGTATGGGGATACTATCTATGGAGTTACGATGGAAGAAGGGGAATCGAAAATACTTAGCTTGGAGATGCCGAAATGAATCAAGAAGAAAATATTTTGAAACTCATAGTGGAAAAAGAAAGTTGGGAAGAGGTAATTTACCATATAGTTAGCATAGAAAATTTGGATCCTTGGAACATAGATTTGGTTAAGCTTACTTCAAAATTCATAGAATATATTCAAAAAGTTGAGGAGCTCGATTTCAGAATTCCTGCAAAGATAGTTTTTGTAGCGGTTGTTTTACTCAGGCTTAAAGCAGATTATCTTTCCATATTTGAAGAAGAGGAGAGCATGGAAGAAATGGTGAAGGAAAAGCCTTTTGTCGATTTGGGTATAGACCCAAACTTAATAGAGTTGGGCGTTCCTATAAAAAGAATTCCTAAAAGGCAGGTTACGTTGGATGAGCTAATAAATGCTTTGAGAAAGGCTTTGGCTGTTAGGGAAAGGAAGGAAGAAAGGAAAATTTTATGGAAGAAAAGAGTTATTGCGCAGATAAGCGAAGAAGATATAACTAAAAGAATAGAGCATGTTTTGAAAGAGATAGATGAGAAAATTAAGAAGTTTAAAAAGGAAAAAATAAGTTTTAGGAGCATAGTTGAGGAATGGAAGAGGGAAAGGATAGTTGAGCATTTCGTTCCTTTATTGCATTTAGAGCAGGGCAAAAAGGTTAAGACTGAGCAAGAAGATTGGTTCGATGAAATTTGGATCTCAAAACTTGAGTAAAATTTATAAAAATTTAATTAATTTAATAAATTGTGCTGCAGTATATTTTGTTGAGCGAAGTTAGAATAAACGATGATTTAAGAAGAAACTTTCCCGGTTTTAGAATAAGCTTAGAAGATTTGTTCGAGCCAAACAATCCTTTCATGTCAAAAAGCAAGGAAGAAGCGATAAGGAATTATAGCTGCGGGTATTACATAAGGGAAGTTTTGAAAAAAGAAAATTTTAGAATAAGCTTTTCTGCTAGTGAAATCTTACCAGTAGCTTTTAACGTGAGAGAAATAGAAAAGCTTTCTGATTTGTGCAATTATGGAAAAGTATCGAAGGGCATAAAAGATTTGAAGAAGATGGGAATAATAAATTTTGAGCAGTTTGTTTATGCTCGGAAGGTTGTGGACCCTTTTTCTGGCGGGGAAGTTGAAAAAGTTAGACAGAAAAAAGCTGCACTCTACATAAACGATTTTGAAAGCATGATGAGTGGTTTAAGAAATTATGCACTAACTGAAGGTTTTTGGAGAAGAAATTTGGGGGAAAGAATTAGAAAAAAACTTTTTCCCATAAAAGATTGTTTAAACGAAATTGCAAGGGAGAGCAAAGAGGTTTATGAAATAGCAAAAAGATGGTATAAAAAGAAAGGTAGCTTTGAAGGCTTGTTAGAAGAGGAGTTTTTAATAATTTAATCTTAAGTCAAAGAATTTTACCGCATTCTCAGTAGTTACTTTATCAACATCCTCCACGCTAATCTTTTTTATTTCAGAAATTTTTTCAGCAACTATTTTTACACTCGTTGGCTCATTCCTTCCTCCAGAAGGGGAAAGCCAAGGAGAATCTGTTTCGAGCATTATTCTTTCTAAGGGCATGTCCCTAACAATTTTCTTATGCTTCTTGCTTTTTAGAAGAATTGTATTAACAGAAATAAACCATCCGTTCTCGATTACTCTTTTAACTAAATGGTTCGCACCAAACATATGGAGCAAAACTTTCTTTGCATCTTCCTTTTCCAATATTTCAACAGTTTCATCATAAGCTCCTCGGGAATGAATTACCAAAGGAAGTTTTAACTCATCGGCAAAATGAATGAATTTTGTAAAGAGCTCTCTTTGCCTTTCCCTCATTTTTTCATCCTTTATCCAAAAGAAATCTAAACCAACTTCTCCTATTCCATGAATTTTTTCTCTGTTTCTCTTTAAAATTTCAAAAAACTCTTCAACTTTTTCATCAGGAATTTCGCAAACGTATTCTGGATGAATGCCTGCTGTACAAAATATAAAACCTTTGTGCCTTTCAACTAAACTTAATGTTAATTCAAAATCGTTTGGATGAGCGCAACAAGTAATTATCGCTTTCAGTTCCTTTTTCCACTTCTCTATTAGCTCTTCTCTATCAGCTGAGTAATCTTCCTGCTCCAAATGGCAGTGAACATCTATCATATTTTTTCAACTATCCTTAAAATTTTTTCATGAATCAAAGAGTTTGAAGCAACAAAATCGCAGTTTCTTAAACTCCATTCCCTCCCTTTAAAATCGCTAACTTTTCCTCCCGCCTCTTCAACTAATAAAACTCCTGCCGCAACATCCCAAGGTGGGACTTTGAAAGTTAAATAACCTTCTGCTCTCCCTGAAGCAACCCAAGCGCATTCCAAACTTCCAGACCCAAGCTTTCTTATATCTATAGCTCTTTTAATTATTTCAGCATAAAGCTTAGCTTTCCTCTTCCTACTTTTTTCCACACCCTCGCAAGTTACCAAGTAACTTTTTTCAAGTTTATCAACAGAAGAAACTTTTATCCTTTTCCCGTTCATAAATGATCCTTTCCCTCTTTCAGCAAAAAACATTTCGTCGCAAATCGGAAAATATACTACCCCATACTTCAATCTTCCGTTTTCCATAAAAGCTATTGATACAGAAAACAAAGGATTGCCGTTAACAAAATTTCCTGTTCCATCCAAGGGATCCACAACCCAAAGATAGTTTGGGTCATTTTCCAAATATCCAGTTTCTTCCGACAATATGCTATGCTCAGGATATTTTGCTAGAATTAGCTTTTTGATTAAATTCTCAGAAGCTTTGTCGTAAATCGTTTTTATTTCCTTGCTATGCCCCCTTCTAGAATACTCCTTAATTTTCCTGAAATCTTTTAGAAGCAAGCTTCCCGCCCTTTTTGCAAAATTCATTGAATCGAAAAGAATTTTTTCCATAAATTAAAATTTTCTGCAAAGTTAAATATTTTTAAAATTCTCAAAAACTAAATTTGGTTAGGGCCGGTAGATCAACGGTAGATCGCCGCTCTCGCAAGGCGGAGGCTCCGGGTTCGAATCCCGGCCGGTCCA
>CAZPVR010000028.1:0-8991 GCA_964590365.1 uncultured archaeon | reverse complement strand
TCTATTCCCAATCTTTCAAAAAGTTCAGGATATCTTATTGGAAGTTCAATCATTTCCCTAACTTTTTGTATAACATCTTTTAATCCACCAATATCCTCATAAGTAACAACCGGTATTTTCCTTTCCTCTATCAAAGCAGAAGGAGCTTCTGGTAGTACTTCAATCTCAGTAATTTCATCTATTCTAACTATTCCGGCAGGATCTGTACTAGTTACTATAAACTTAGTATCGCTTGAAAATGGGAAGAATACTTCAGGTACTTCAGCAAAGAATTCTTCAAGGCTCATTCCGAACATAGTTTCGAATATATCGCCCTTCCTACTTTTCCTTACAACAGGAGAAGGTATTATTACATCACCTTTCGTTACAGGCCTCATGAAAAGATTTTGTTTTATCAAGTTTGGAGAAACATGAACTATTATACCTTTCTGAGCAGGGGCTATCACAACTTTCTTAGCTTCCTTAACATCAGCTTTTCTAACTTTTACGTATTCACCAACACCAGCTCCACAATTTCTTCTCGTTATCCCATCCATCCTTATTAAGTTCAAACCAACGTCAGCAGGATATGCTCTTACTGCTATCGCTCCAGTTTTTCTCTTTCCCTCTATCTCAACTATATCACCTTCCCTAATCCCAAGTTCCTGCATAACTTTAGAATCTATTCTTACAATACCTCTTCCTGCCTCTTCCCTTGCCGTTAGCTCACCAACTTTTAGCTTTATTTCTTTTTCGCTCATATTTCTCACTTAAAAATATTTTCTTCTAATATAACCTTAAAGATTTTCCATACAACCTTATCCTCCCATTCTTCCAAAAATTTTATTATTTTTTCAACATGATCTTCCGGCACTATAAAGCTGCTTTGATCAACTTTTAAGTGTGGTATTTCGTCCAACAAACCATTCCTTTCGTAAGCATAAACTTTTTCATCCTTTCTTACAACCTGCCTCCATCCATATAAGCATCTGAAGAACTTATTTCTTTCATAATTACTCTCAAATTTATCGCAATCTACTGAGAAGCAAATTAAAAAAGCTTTTCTGCCCATGGTTTAGATTATTTAAACTCTAAATATTTAAATCTTTCGCTTTTTAATTTTTCTAACTAATTAATATTCATGAAGATACCAGGTACAAGCTTAGTTGTTGCAATAATATCAGCAATCCTTGCGATGCTAATATTTCAAGCAGTACAAAGCGCATTTTTTTCAGAAACGATAATAAACGCTGGAATTGGAGAATACGGCTTAAAGCATTTTTCAATTCAAGTACTTAACATTTCTTCAGAAGGGGTAAGACTTTCTATAAAGAAGGATTCTTCCACAGAATACTGCAGTTTAAGAGAAAGGGAAAGTTGCTACAGCGAATGTTTTAGAATTACTGTTTCTGACATAAAAAATGGGGTTATAGATTTGGAAATAGTCGATGAAATAACTTGCGAAGTTGGAAGGGGTGCAAAAAACTTTAGCAATTTAATTAAAGACAGCTTATTCAGGATTTTTTCCTCATTAAGATGAATTTTATATTTCTAATCCAATCAGACTAATTAGAAAGATGATATAGAGGAAAATTAAGAAAAGTCCTTCTGACCTTTCCAAAGTACCTTCTCTGAATAAAATCCAAAGCGCCACGTTCGCTATTAAAAGATTTATGAATAGCAAAGAAAAAGCTGAGAAATCTGAAATGGAGAACGGGCTTAAGAGAATGATACCCAGAACTAAACCTAGGACTGTTAAATTACTACCGATTAAATTTCCAATGAGGAGGGAAAATTTTCTTCTCTTCAAAGAAGCTAGAGAAAGGGAAAATTCTGGAAGGACTGTGCCGAACGATAAAATAGTTGCTCCTATTATTGATTCGGAAATTCCAATTCTTCTTGCTATTATTGTAGCAAATACAACTGCAACCCTTGAACTTATTATTACTAACCCCAAGCCAAAGCAAACTAAAGCTAATAATTTGAGGAAATTTCCTTTCCAAACGAAACCTTTTTCAGTCAATACAATTTTCCTCTTCATAGCATAATAGCAAAAATAGATGAAAGTAATTATTAGAAGAATGCCTACTATGAAATTTGGTATCCCCATAATAATAAGAAACGGCATGGTTGAAGTTAAGTATAGAATTATGGAAACGTTCTTTATATCACTTTCTAATATAGAAATGGGCGTTAAAAAAGCAAGAATCCCGAGCAATAAGGTTATTCTCTGAATGCTACCCCCAAAAATATTTCCTATGCTAACATCAAACGCTTGCTCCGTAATTGAGGAAAATGCTACGGCCATTTCCGGAATGGAGGAAATTAAGGAAAGGAGTATGAATCCAAGAACCATTTCTCCTATTTTTGTTATCTTAGCAATTTTTTCCGCATTTTTGATTACGATGTTACTCGAAATTCCCAAAACAATTATAGAGCAAAGGAGGGAAAAAAATTCTACTAGAATATCGAGTGCCATATTTAATTTTTGCTTATGAAACTATTTACTTTTATTCCAATTTTCTTTAATTTTACAATTCGGATTTATACACATTTTGAAAGGTCTTTTGCCTTTACGCCAAACTTGTATAACAGGCAAACCACAAACTTCGCAGTTTTTATTTAAAGCTGTTATTTTACCGGCTGAAGGCAAAGGAAAGCTTGTTTTACAATTAGGATAGTTAGAACAGCCAACAAAACGCTTGCCGCTTCTCTTTGAAAAAATTATCCTCAATTCCGATTTACAATTCGGACAAACACCAATTTTTCTTTCATCTTTTCTTGAGGCAACTAAGCCTTCTAAAAGCCTTTTCCCTATTTCCTTTTCCCTACTTTTAAATTCCTCTAAAATTTCCTTCAAAACTTCTTTTGCTTCTTTAACAACTTCCTCCCTTTTTTTCTTTCCGTTAAAAACTTGCTCCATTTCTTCTTCAAAATGCCTTGTTAACTCTTCGCTCACTATAATCGGAACGAGCTCCTTCAAAGTTTTCGCAACAGTTTCACCAAGTTTTGTCACCTGGATACTTTTTCCAACGATATATCCTCTGTCGTAAAGCGTTTGTAGAATTTCTGCTCTAGTTGCCCTAGTTCCAAGATTTCTTTTTTCAAGTTCTCTTATTATGCTTCCTTGCGTATAGCGAGGAGGAGGTTTGGTTTCCTTTGTTAATAAATTGATTCTAATTACCTTCACTTCTTGTCCAACTTTTAACTCGGGAAGGATTTGTTCTTCAAAAGCTAAGTAAGGAGAATAGATTTCTGTCCATCCTGCTTTTATAGTTCTTCTACCAACAGCGACGAATTTATTTTCGCCTATAGCTAAAATTGCATTAACACTTTCTCTTAAAGCTTCATCGGCAAATGTTGCTAATGTTCTTCTTACAATTAAATCATAAATTTTTCTTTGTTGTGGAGTTAACTTGGTTAAATCGGGAACCTCATGAGTTGCATAAATGGAGGGATGCGCAGCATCATCCTTTGGCCCGTTATTAGGGATTAATTTTTCTTTGTTAAGAAGCTCTTTTGCAAATTTTTCGTAAGGCTTTAGGGTTGCTAACGCTCTTAAAATTTTTTCATAATTTATCGTAGGTGGCAATTTTTGCGAAGCACTTCTAGGATAGCTTATAAAGCCTTGCTGATAGAGGGATTCTGCAATCTGCAAAGTTTGCATAGGAGAGAATTTAAAAGCAGCGTATGCTTCAGCTTGTAGGTCGGTTGTATTGAAAGGAAAAGGAGGTTTTTGGCTATATTGCTTTTTCTTTATTTTCTCAACTACAGCATCTTTTCCTTTACACTCCATTAAAACTTTATCCGCCTCCTCCCTTTTCCAAAACTTTTCTTTTTGATGCATAGCGATTATTTCATTACCATCAACCTTAGCATGAAGCTCTAATTGCCAAAAAGGCCTTGGTTTAAAATTTCTTATTTCAAGTTCTCTCTCTAAAAGCAGGTTAAGGGTTGGACTTTGAACCCTTCCAGCGGACAAAATTGCAAAACCTTTTTCTGAATTGTTTTTTAAAGCAAGAGTTAAAGCTCTAGTTAAGTTTATTCCCCATAGCCAATCAAGCTCATGCCTTGTTAAGCCACTCTCAAGCATGGAGAAAAAAATATGGTCTGACATTTTTTTATAAGATTCTATTAACTCGTCTTTCGTTAAAGTTGAGAATTGCATTCTTTTAGCATCCTTTACTCTACAAATAAACCTCAAAATGTTGTATAGCAAAACTTCACCTTCTGTATCTACATCAGCTGCATCTATAAATTCATCTGCTCCATCAACCAATTCCTTAATATTTTCAAAATATTTTCTTGTCCATTCCTTTCCTTTTTTTGTATAGGTTGGAACCCATTCATAAGAGAAAATTGGATAGCTCCATCCTTTACCTTTCGTTAAAGGTGAGAGGACGAAAAGATGTCCAACTGCAGGTGCGCAAACATGCTTTTTTCCATTCACAGTAAACTCATAATATTCAACTCCATTTTTTCTCACAACTTTAAGCTTACCATCAGCTAAAGCCTCAGCTATTCTTCTGGCTGCATCAGGCTTTTCAGCTATAATGAGCGTATACCCCATAAGATCACTTTCCAAAACCCATTTCTATTCATTATGGTTGTAAAAGTATAAAACTTTTGAAGCAAATTTCACTCTATAATTACTGTTTGGGAGCTTTTTACTTCTTCTAAAACTTTTTGCAAGGCCAAAATTTTGCTTTCCAAATCGATTATCCTTTCAAAAATCTCCTTCATCCTTTCTTCAAGATAAAGCTTTCTAATTTCCTGAATTTGATTTTCAAACATAGAGCCCAAGCTTTCCATCTCGCTTCTAATTTCATTTTCTGTTACAAACCTCTCATTTTCCATTTCATCAATTTTCCTTCCAACCTCATTCAACTGCTCTCTAATCACTCTTATTTCTCCAATTTCCCTTTCCACATCTTTCTTAAAAGAGCTAAACTTCTCATCAAAACCAGAAATTATGGATTTTGTCTTTTCAAAATTCTCTCTCACTTCTTTCGCAAATTTCTCCCATTCCTCGAAGGATTTTATGAAATAAGTAAATCTTTTTTCTAATGAAAGCTCGAAATCCCTTTCCCTTTTCTCCAAATTTTTAATCTTCTTCTCAACTTCAGGCTTAAGAGATAGAATTTCTCCATAACCTTTTTCAATCCGATCTATTCTCTCATCTTGGGTTTTCATTTTTTCATTCAAAATCTTAACAATCTCCTCCTTATACCCTTCAAACACATTTTTCTCATTCTTAAGTTCTTTCCTAACTTCTTCTTCCAACCCTTTCTGTAAAGCCTTAACTTCTTCTATTTCCTTAGAAGTTTTTTCCAAATTCTCGGAAAGAGCCTTGAGAACTTTTGTAACTACTTTCTCCCTTTCCTCACTTTCCCTTTTCTCCTCTTCAATCCTTCTCTTAATCCCTTCTATTTCTTTAAAGCTTGTTTCAAGGCTAGAAGAAAAGCCTTTTATCGTTTTCAGAACTTCTTCTTTCTTAACACTTTCCAACTCTTTCTTAACTTCTTCCATTTCCTTAAACTTTTCTTTCAAACCTTTTTCTATTTCTTCGAGCATTCTAGCAACTTTTTTACTTTCTTCCTCAGAAGCTTTCAACTTCTTCTCAAGTTCTTCCTTGGTAACAAAATTTTTAATTACATCCCTTACCTTTTCCAAGTATTTTAGGATGTTCGTCGTTACCTCTTCAATATCTTTCTTATCCCTCTCTATTTCTTCAATCCTTTTCTTTATTTTTTCCAATTCTGAACCTTCCGGCAATTTTATCTACCAAAATTAAATTATCCTTTAAATTATATTTTGTTTTTCTTAACCATAAATACCAAAGGAGAAGGACGAAAAAAAGCATTCCTTCCCTCCATAAAAAATTATGGGTAATTTCGAAGTGCTCAAACCCAAAAGTAAGGGAAATGAGAAGGGTTGAAAAAATTCTTAGGAAATTGATTAAAAAGAGCAGAGGGAGAGCAAAGATTAAAAACTTTAAATTTTTTCTTAAATCGAAGGAGCAGGCAAAAACTAAAGCACACAATAAATACATAGATTTCCATCCTGTACAATCCATCGAAATATCAAAAGTAATTATCTTATAGCTTCCGTTATTCTCAAGAAAGATATAAATGTATTTTCCTTCTCCGCCCACAGAGAATTTAAGAAGCGAAAGAGCAGAGCTTATTGAAAATGCGAGAAAATTTTGGAGAGGATAGAATGAAAAGTCGAGATAGAGAAGGATGTAAAGGGGTATTGCAAATAAGTTAAGCTTTATTAGAAATAAAAGTACAGCAAGCAACTTTTTCCTTCTTTCTATCTTATCCTTTTCCAACCTTTATCTCCCTTATTACATCGCTTATACTTTCACTTTTTCTTTGAATTACTCTAAATACTATTTCATCTAAGAATTCTTCGGCATCCATCTTTTTAGCAGCCTCTTCTATTCTAATGAACAAGCTGCGATACTTTTTTAATGCCTTGAGGCATGCAGCAAGTGCATCTTTTTCATGCGAGCTCTTTACACTTTCTTTAAACTCATTTATTATCTTCTCCTTTTCCAAATTGTTCAAGCTTTTTTCTGGATAGAAAAGTTTTGAACCTAAATTTTTTGCAATTTTTTCTATAGCTTTAGGGGCAGGATTTACATCAGTAGCTACTATCAAAGGTTTTCCATGTTTTATTATCTCTTTAATCAATTCATTCTTATTCTTGTACTTTTTGCTGAATAGAGAAATTAAATTTCCTTTCAAATCTATTATGGCAATTCCTGTTGTTAATCCTATATCAATTCCAACTATTATTACTTTCAGCTTATCACCCGTAGTTCGAAACTAATATTCTTTTAATTTCTCTAGCTAAATTTCTGCTTATACCTTTTACCTTTGCAAGCTCAAGTTCGCTTGCATTAAATACTTTTTCTAAGCTGCCAAACTTTTCGAGCAATCTTCTGCCAAGAACTTTTGATATTCCCGGAAAACTGCATATTATAAATTCTTGCAATTCTTTGATTTCCTTCGGTTTTTTCCCTATTTTTATTCCAACATCAATTTTCTTTTCTTCCTGCTCCCTCTTCGCAATCCAGTAAATTAATCTTGATGTATCAGCAGGATCTTTTGTTGAAACTAGTGAGAAATCAAAATCTATGAGCAAGCTAGCTATTGCTGCTTTCAAAGCATTTTCGTTTATTTCTCTATCAGAATACCCTTCTATAACCATTATAGGCTTCTCAAAATTTTTTCTTAGGAGAGAGGCCTGTTCGAAGATTCTTCCATCTATTATGGAGGAGATAAAATCTGAATGAGCTTTTCTCTCTATACAAACTCTTTCTGAAATCATGAAATCTCCAATGCTTAAATTTTGAGGATTGACTAAAGCACCGAGCTTTTTTAAATTCTCCATAACTTCCTTTTCTCTATAATCACAAACTATCAGAATTTTTCCTTTCGGCTTCAAAATCTTTTGTATCTCTGTCATTTTTTCAACCAATCCATTAAAGTTTTTCTTTTGCTCTTTCTTTTCATATCGTAAAGAATTCCTTTCATCTTTTTCTCCCTGTGGAATGCAGCCCAATAATAAGCTTCATCCCTAGTTTTTTTCGTTAAAAGAAAAATAACCCTGCCAGCTTTTTTCCTTCCAACCCTCCCTTTCCTTTGCAATTCTCTTATTTCACTCGGTACGGCATCGTAAAAAATAGCTACATCAGCAAAATAGTCTATTCCTTCCTCCCCTATGCTAGAGGCTGAGAGAACGTTAAACTCGCAATTTAAAAATTTATTCAATATCTCGATTTGTTGCTTTTGACTCAATCCCTTCCCCCCTTTCATAGCCTGGCCTATCAAAATTTCAGACTTTATCCCATTTTTCCTCATAACCTCATTTATCTTGTCTATAGTGCTCCTATAATTTGCAAAAACGATAATTCTATTCGAAGGATTCTCTCTCAGCAAATCTTTAACTATATAAACGAGCCTATCAAGTTTAGGATGTTCTATTCCTCTTGAGCGAAGATTTTCCGCTCTGCTCATAACTTCTTTTATTCTAGGATCCTTAACCAATTCCTTATCGCTTTTCCTTTTACTCGATTTAATCTTTTCGAAGAAGTCAACGAGGGGAGAAATTCCTTGTGTTTCTAAAAGTTCAATCGCATGCTCTATTTTTATTGCTTCCACGGTTTTAATCAAGGCCCACATGATGGGGAAGTTTTTTGGATCTTCTTTTAACTTCTTACTAAACTCCTCTTGGAGCATCAAAAAAGACTTTTTCGTCGGCTTAATCTTTTGAACAAATTCATGCTCTTTAAGCCATGAGATATTCTCTTTCAACTTTTCTTCGAGCAAGCTCTTAATTCTTACAAAATCCTCTGGCAAATCAACGTAAACCCATTCTTTGAAAATAGGCTGCACGTATTTCTTTAAATCTTCGTCAAACTCAGTTCTTATTTCAACAGCCTCTATAAAAAGGTTCTCCTTTATTTCTTCAATTTTTTCATAACTTCCTCCTGGAGAGGCCGTAAGAGCAAGGATTAAAGGATTTTTTGCTTGCTCCATGTATTTTTTTGCTATGTAAGTGTAAGCATAATCTTTTACTGCACGATGGCTTTCATCGAAGGTTATGAAGCTGAAATTTTCCAGGCTTAATCTTCCTTGTTCCAAATCATTCTTTATGCATTGAGGTGTTGCAGTAATTACTTTAGCAGTTTTGTAAAGCTTTTCTCTTTCTTCAGGTTTAATCTTTCCGGTAATTAAAACAATTTCATTCGGATTTAGCGTAGTAAAATTTTCAAAAGTTTTTTTATGCTGAGCATTTAAAGGTCTAGTTGGGCTTGTAATTAAAATTTTGCTATCCGGAAATTTTTCTAATCTGTTTATCCCAACTAAGAGTGAAATTAAAGTCTTTCCTGCACCGGTAGGCAATACTACGAGAGTATTTCTTTTACTCGCAATTTCAGCTATTTTAAGCTGATATTCTCTAGGCTCTATCAAATCCTTTCTCAAAAGGTTTAGCTCCACA
>CAZPVR010000027.1:0-9011 GCA_964590365.1 uncultured archaeon | reverse complement strand
TCAATTCTTCCAAGGAGATATGAGTATAAATTTGAGTTGTAGAAAGGCTTGAATGGCCCAAAAGCTCTTGTATTTTCCTTATGTTTTCTCCTAGCTCTAACAAATGAGTTGCAAAGGAATGTCTGAGGGTATGTGGATGAACAGGTTTTTCTATTTTTGCCTTTTTTGCCGCGAGTTTAATTATCTTTTGGACATTTCTTTCAGACATTTTACCCTTCCTTCCGGGAAAAAGGAATTCATCTTTCTTTTTCCCTTTAATAAAATTAGATAATTCTTCGCAGAGCTTCTTTGAAATTAAAAAAGGTCTATCTTTCTTACCCTTTCCTCCCCTTACCCATCCAATACTTTCCTTAAGCTCAAGATCTCTTACCTTAAGATTAACAAGCTCGCTTAGACGTAAACCTGAAGAATAAAGTAATTTAACCATAAGCCTATGCTTTTCATTTTCTATGGAATCTATTAATCTTTTAATTTCCTCTCTTGACAAAACTATTGGCAAACTTTTTGAAATTTTGGGGGGTTTAAGATTTACTATATTCTTCTTTAAAACTTCGTCGTAAAAGAACCTCAAAGCAGAAAGTATGAGATTTATCGTTTTTGGGTTTGCACCTTCAGAAATTTTTTTTGCTATAAAATTTCTTATTTCAAATTCACTTACCTCTTCCGGCCTTTTTTTACAAAATTCTAAGAATTTCTTGTTGTAAAATAAGTAAGAATTAATTGTATTGGTGGAAAAACCTCTAAGCTTAAGTTCTGTCTCTAAAATTTCGAAATATTTTTCCATAATTCAATTATAGTTCGTATAATAAAGAAGTTTTTCGAAAATTAAATACAATTAAACTTAGAATGTTTTTACGACTTTTGAATAAATTTCATTAATGAGTTTTTGGGAATTACTGTCGTTAAAATCAGTTATATTATTTATTTCGCGCTCGTAACTTTTTAAGATTTTATAGATTTCTTCAAACCTCTCTTCTAGGTTTATCCTTTCCCACAATTCTCTGGCTTCTTTTTTCTCTAAAACTTTTGCTCCAATGTATTTAAGTTGAATTTCATGTAATCTACACATAATCAAAAATTCAGTAAAATTAAAAATAAATTCTTATTCCAATTCATGTAAAACTATATGTCTTCTATACTCATCAAAATCTAGAAATCTTTTATTCTTACATCTATCACAAAAATATATTTTCCACTTCATCTTCATCCAATTTTCAAAAAACATGATTTAAGATTGAAGTAAAAGCTTAAATAATTTTTTGCTTAAAGAAATGACATGAAAAGGGAAGCTGAAAGCATTTTAGATTTTGTCCAAAGAAGTAAAAAAGGCTGTGTAATCATTCAGCCTTATGTTACTCAAAAAAACGGATATTTCTTTCCTATCTTGGAAATGGAAAGCGAAAATCAATTCTACAGAAGAAAAATACAAAAAAGATTCGAGAATAGAATAGAGGCAGAAGAGTTTATAGAGAATGAAGCGAAGAAATTAAGCAAAGAAATCTTCTATCAAGGTTTTAAAACAATTTTGAAAGAGTTGAAATATACGAATGAAAGAGTTAAATGCATGAAGGAAGAGGATATATCATACCTTTTAGCTGGAATAAACATCATTTGATTTTTGAAAGTTTAACTACAACTCCTTCTAGAGCAGTTGCAAGCTCTTCTCCCAAATGAGTAAGCCTTACCATTTTTATTCTTCCCTTCTTTTCAAATTCAGCTAAGCCAAGTTTTTTTAATTGCTCTAATAGTTTTACAGTATGAGAATATGTGCAATCAATCTCTTTTGAAAGAATTGTAGCATATTTTGATCCTCTCTTCAAGCTTAAAATGAGTTTGACAGGCTTTACTCTGAGAAAAAGGTCAAATCCTGGTTTTTCTTTCACCATTTTTTCACTATTAATTATTTTAAACAAACTATATAATTATTTATTTGCTCAGATTTAAAAATATTTTACAAAATTTTTTTAAGTGAGAAGAATGTTCATTTTGAGGCCTCCAGCTGTAGCAGGAACTTTCTATAGCTTAGAGCCGGAAATGCTTAAAAAACAAATAGACTCTTGCTTTAAACACAAACTTGGACCAAAAAAAATTGAAAAGGAAAAAATTGTAAGCGCAATAGTTCCCCATGCAGGCTATGTATACTCAGGTCCTGTAGCTGCTTGGGTTTATTCCAGAATTGAGAAAGCAAATTACATTATTGTGGGGCCTAACCATTCCGGATTTGGGGAAAAATTTGCTATTATGAGAAATGGTTTATGGAAAACTCCTCTCGGTGAAATTGCCATAGATGAAAAAATGGCTCAAAAAATAGAGAAAGAGGTAAAAATTTTAGAATATGATGTAATTGCTCATGAATATGAGCATAGCATAGAAGTTCAATTGCCATTCCTCCAATTTAGATTTGGAAATGAATTTAAATTTGTTCCGATTTGCATCATGAACGAATTTGCTGATGATATGCTTTTAGAGAGTTGCAAGGTTATAGGAAAGGGTATAGCGAATGCTTTAAAGGGTGAAAAGGAAAGATGGATTTTGATAGCAAGCTCTGATTTTTCTCACTACATTCCCCAAGAATTGGCTGAAAAAGTGGATAAGGAACTTATAAAATCTATAATAAAAATGGACACGAAGGATTTTTTCGATAAAATAAATGAAAAAAATGCGAGTGTATGCGGATTTGCTCCAATAGCAATTTGCATGGAATTTGCAAAGAATGTAGGGGCGAAAAAAGGTAGATTATTAAAATATGCTACTTCCGGCGATATAACAGGAGAGTATGAATCAGTAGTTGGCTATGCCTCAATAATTTTCCGTTAAGTAAAGTATTTATTCAAAACCTTCAAATCATAATTGGCATGGAAGAGTTAATTTTAAAGCATGCTTTGTTAAATGCTATAGAGCATAAGGGAAAAGCCAGAGCTGATTCTGTTTTAAAAAGGGTAATAGCTGAAAACCCTGAGCTAAGAAAAGATGTAAGAAGAATTATAAGCGAAATTGAAAAATGTGTTGAAAGAGTAAATTCGATGAGTTTAGAAGAGCAGATTAATGCAGCGAAAAATTTGGGTATAGAGATTAAAAGAGAGAGAGAAATTGAAGAGAGGAGATTGCCTGATTTGCCTGAAGCTGAAGAAGGAAAAGTTGTTATGCGTTTAGCTCCCTACCCTTCTGGCCCGTTACACATAGGAAATGCGAGAATGGTTATTCTGAATGACGAGTATGTTAAAAAATATAAAGGAAAACTTTTGCTGGTTATGGACGATACTATAGGTTCTGAAGAAAAGTTTGTATTACCAGAAGCTTATGGCTTAATAATAGATGGTTTAAAATGGCTCAATGTGGAATTTCATGAGCTAATATACAAATCTGATAGGTTAGAATTGTTTTACGATTTTGCTGAAAAACTTATTAAGGAAAATCTGGCTTATGTATGCGAATGCAAACCAGAGATTCTTAGAAAGAACAGAAGAGATGGTAAAGAATGCGAACATAGAAATCAGAGTATAGAAGAAAACTTGGAAAAATGGAAGAAAATGCTATCCGGATTTTATAAGGAAGGGGGAGCTGTATTAAGGCTTAAAACGGATATGAAGCATCCCAATCCTGCTTTTAGGGACAGAGTTTTAATGAGAATTGTTGAAAGAGAACATCCAAGAAAAGGGAAAAAGTATAGAGTATGGCCGCTTCTTGAATTTTCTTGGGCTTATGATGATATAGCTTTAGGAATTACACACATACTAAGAGGGAAAGATTTGATAATAGAGGATATGGTTGAAGAATTTATATGGGATAAGTTGAAAATTGAGAAAAAACCGAAATTTATACATTATGGCCTTTTAAGCTTAGAAGAAGCTAAATTAAGCAAAACAGAAGCAAGGAAAGCTATAGAGAGGGGAGAATATTCTGGTTGGGATGACCCAAGAACTTGGAGCTTACAATCTTTGATGAAAAGAGGCATTCAGCCAGAAGCTGTGAGAAAGTTTGTTTTAAACATGGGATTAAGCTTAGCAGACGTAAGCGTACCTGCTGAAATACTTTATGCAGAAAATAGAAAAATAATAGATCCTTTAGCGAATAGGTATTTTGCTGTTCTTAATCCGCAAAGAATCAGCTTGAAAGCAGAAATAAAGGAAGCTAGGGCTTTGCTCCATCCAGACTTCCCTGAAAGAGGCTATAGGATAATTCCTGTTAATTCGGAAAAGATTTACGTTGAAAAGGAAGATTTTGAAAATTTTAGGGAAAAGGAAGTTGGGTTAATATACTTGGCTACCGTTAAACTTAGGAAAAGGGCTGAGCTAACAAGCGAAAAAGTAAAAATTGATATCCAAAAAATTCAATGGGTCTCTGAGCCAAATGTTAAAATAAGGATAATGATGCCGAATGGCGAAATTAAGAAAGGAATAGCTGAGCCTAACCTTAAAAATTGCAAGGAAGGGGAAATAGTCCAATTAGTGAGAATAGGGTTTGCAAGGATAGATAAAATAGATGATGAGATAACTCTTTATTTTGCGCATAAGTGAAAATTTATAAATCTTGCACAATTATAATTCATAAGATGAGGTGATGAAATGGCAAAAAGTTATGTAAAGTTTGAGGTTCCGAAGGAACTGAGCGATAAAATATTGCAAGCTTTTGAAATTGCGAAGAGTACAGGGAGTATAAAAAAGGGTACAAACGAAACTACAAAAGCCGTAGAAAGGGGGGTAGCAAAGTTTGTTGCCATAGCAGAAGATGTGGAGCCGGAAGAGATAGTAATGCATTTACCTTCGCTATGTGAAGAAAAGAATGTGCCCTATGCATACGTTCCGAATAAAATAGAGTTGGGAAGAGCTTGTGGAATAGATGTTGGAGCAGCATCTGCTTGCATAGTCGAAGAAGGAGAAGCAAAGGATTTGGTTAAAGAAATAATCGAAAAAATAGAAAAAATTAGAAAGTGAAGATATGGAAGCTTATCCAGCAGAAGTAATACAAATAATAGGAAGGAGTGGAGTTAGAGGTGTTACTCAAGTTAGATGTAAAGTTTTGGAGGGGCCTGATAAAGGAAAAGTTTTGATAAGGAATGTTATAGGGCCTGTCAGAGTTGGGGATATTTTAATGTTAAGAGAAACAGAAATGGAAACTGCACCAAAACTTGTTGAAAGGTAATTAAGATGAAATGCAGCTTCTGCGGAAAAAATTTTAAGTTTGGCGGAAAGATGTTTGTGAAGAATGATGGCACAATACTTTTTTTTGATTCTTTAAAGTGCGAGAGATATTATTTCATGGGGAAAAATCCTAAGAAGCTGAAGTGGGTAAAGAAAAAATAGTGATTTAAGTGAAAATTGGAATGGAATTTAAAGAAAGAGATATTTATGAAATTGTAGAGATACTGAATTCTCATTTAAAGGAGGAAGTAGGAATAGGGGATTTGTTGATTCAGGCTTTGATGAAGAAGATAAATTCCTCTGACATAGTTTTCCTCCTCCTTCAGATTCTCGAGGAAAAAGGTTATATAAAAGGGAAAAAAGGTTCATTTCTAGTTAACAAAGAAATAAGCGATGAGGAAGCGAAAGAAATAGCAAAAATAATTTCAGGAAAAATTTTGAAATCGAAAAAGATATTTGTAACACCATTGGAAGTTGCTAAATTCTTCCAATGCCCAAGAAGGCTATTTTTAGAAAAAGTTGTTCTTGCAAAGCAGGAAAAAGAAGAAAAAGGAAAAACCTGGGATGGGGAAGCCGTTCATTATGCTGTAAATTTTTTTGTAAAGAATCTCTCGAGTATGCAACCTAAATATTTGATTGAGGAAGCTGCTAAAAAAGCTATGGAAAAGTTTGCAGGAAAGATAACTATATCAAAAGAAAGTTTGATCGATTTTTTAGAAAGATTTTATTCATTAATAAAAAAAGAAGGGTTTTCCTACATACTCATGGAAAGGAAGTTTGAATCTCTGAAAGCTGGAATTGTTGGAACGCCTGATATAGTTGGCATTAAAAATGAAGAAATAATTCCTATAGATATAAAGCTAGCTGAGATAAAGGGTGAAAGAATAAAGGAAGAGCATTTACTTCAAAGCGTAGGCGAAAGCATTTTGGTTGAGAATTTTTTCAGAAGGAAAGTGAATTTTAGCTATTTAATTTACTTTAGCTCAAAATCGTTAGTAAAAATAAGGGTAACAGAAAAACTTAAGAGAAAATTTTTGAATTATAAAAGAGAAATAGAAAGAATGTGTAAAATTGGAAGGATACCCGAAAAGGGTAAACTTCCCAACATGGAAAAAAGAGTTTGTTTGGGCTGCCATGTTAGACAAAGTTGTGAAAATATAGAAGCCTTGAGAAGTCCATTTTAAAGGGCCGGTAGATCAATGGTAGATCGCTGCCATGGCATCTCTGCCCTAAAGGCAGAGGCTCCGGGTTCGAATCCCGGCCGGTCCATATTCTTTTTAATTCCATTTGGTATGACTTTCAACAAACTTTGCAATTTGTTTTAACTTTTTTCTTAAATTACAAAAATTCTCATCCAGGAATCTCAATTCCAACCTTATGTTATTTTTTCATAAACCTCGCACTTTTATTAAACAGATAATATAGGCCTTATGTTTCATTTTTAAATTTAAAAGTTTAAAAAAATACTTCTACAGATTATAGATAAGTGAGAAAATGGGGGTAACAAGGGTTAAAGAAGAGAAAAAGGAAGAAGAGAAAAAGCCAGAAAAAAAGGAGAAAATTAAAGTAGTTCAGCCAAAGAAAGCCAAAAGCATAGTTAGGGTTGCCGGTACTGATTTGGATGGAGAAAAACAAGTTTGGATTGCGCTAAAGAAAATAAAAGGAATAAGCTTTTCGATGAGTAGGGCTGTTTGTAAAGCAGCAAACATAAATCCTAGAACGAAACTTAAGGATTTAAGCGAAGAACAAGTGAAATTGTTAGAGGATGTAATAAAAAACCCCGGAAATTTTGGAATACCCTCATTTCTCTTTAATAGGAGAATGGATAGGGAGACAGGAAAGGATTTGCATTTAACGTCTTCGGAGCTTGAAATTCAAACGAAGATGGATATTCAAAGGATGATTGATTTAAAGACTTATAAAGGAATAAGACACATGCTTGGTTTGCCTGTAAGGGGGCAAAGGACAAGAAGCTCGTTCAGAAAAGGGAGGACTGTGGGTGTGGTAAGAAAGAAGCAACTTGCCAAAAAGGAAGGAAAGTGATGTAAATGAGAAGGTTGAGGAAAAAGTATGAAAAACCGAGGAAAGTTTGGGATAAAGAGAGAATTGAAGAAGAAGAAAAGATTATGAAAGAATATGGATTAAAAAGGAAGAAAGAACTTTGGAGATGTGAGGCTATATTGAGAAAGTACAGGAGGATTGCAAGAGAATTGGTAGGGAAGAAGGATGAGGAAAAGGAAAAAGTTTTAATTCAAAAGCTGTCTAAGCTTGGTGTTTTGAAAGAAAACGCAACTTTAGACGATGTTTTAAGCTTAACAGTTAGGGATATTTTGGAAAGAAGATTGCAAACAATTGTTTTTAGAAAAGGTCTTTGTAATAGCATTAAGCAAGCAAGACAATTAATAACGCATGGTCATATAAAAATAAACGGAAGAAAAATAGTTTATCCAAGCTATTTAGTTAATAAAGATGAAGAAGATAAAATAACGTGCGAAATTAAGTGAGAAGTATGGAAAAAAAGGAAGAAAAATGGGGCATTGCATACATTTACAGCAGTAGCAATAATACTATAGTTCATATAACAGATATAACTGGAGCTGAAACTATAGCAAGATATTCTGCTGGAATGATGACTGATAAGGATAGGGAAGGTGGGATGCCTTTTCCTGCTATGCTTGCAGCGAAGAAAGCTGCTGAAGAAGCTTTGGCGAAGGGTATTACTGGAGTTCACATAAAAGTAAGAGGACCTGGTGGCACCAAAGGAAAAACTCCTGGTGCAGGAGCTCAACCTGCAATAAGAGCTTTGGCAAGAGCAGGCCTTAAGATAGGAATGATTGAAGACATAACCCCAATACCCCACGGCTATATGCGTCCTAAAGGAGGGAGGAGGGGAAGAAGAGTTTAATATTTTAAAAATCAAAATGATTAAATTATCGATGAGAGTATGCAAATACAAACTTTAAAGAAAACTGATTCTGAAATTTTTTTCTTAGTAAAAGGAATTACTCCTGGTTTCGCGAACTTGCTTAGAAGGGCAATGATGGTTGAGGTCCCTACTTTAGCGATAGAATGGGTTGATTTCATAAAAAATGATTCTGTGCTGCCTGATGAAATTTTAGCAAATAGACTTGGTTTGATCCCGCTAACTTTTGATAAAAAGGCTTACAATTTAAAGGAAGAATGCGATTGTAAAGGGAAAGGTTGTAGTAGATGCCAAGTGAAACTTTTCTTAAGCAAAAAAGGTCCATGCATGGTTTATGCAGGCGATTTAAAAACGAAATCGAAGGATGTAAGGCCTGTTTATGAGAAAATACCAATAGTAGAATTGTTCGAGGATGAAGAACTAGAATTTGAAGCTATAGCATGTTTAGGCTTTGGAAAAGATCATGTTAAATGGCAAGCTTCCGTTGCAAGCTACAAAAATTGTAAAATAGCTACAGTAATACCAAAAGATAAAAATTACGATAAATACCTTAAGATGTGTGAAAGAAATCATGTTTTCAAAGTTGGTGAAAAAATAGTAATAACTGGAATAGAAGATTGTCCTTTATGCCAAAAATATAAGGAAATAAGTAAAGGGGATGAAGTAAGAATAGATGATAGCGAAGATATTTTTGTTTTTCATGTTGAAACAACTTCAGGGCTAAGACCAGAAGAAATTGTTCTAGAAAGTTTGGAGCAATTGAAGAAAAGATTTGAAAAATTTAAAAAAGAAGTGAAAAAAATTAAATAATGTTCTTCTAATATTCAAATTAAGCAGGGGTCGCCTAGCCTGGTCAATGGCGGCAGGCTTAAGCATTGCTTAAGCTCTGATCGATGAAGAAACCTGCTGGCTTAGTGCCTTCGTGGGTTCAAATCCCACCCCCTGCA
>CAZPVR010000026.1:0-9355 GCA_964590365.1 uncultured archaeon | reverse complement strand
ACCTGAAGAAAAATCTTTGAACGTAACCGCAATTCTTCCTCCTTCAGCATCTTTCTTAGTGCACGTAAAAGTTTGGGTTCCAGAAATTCCATATGGATGGATGAAATCAAGCCTTCTTACGATAGAAGCATACTAGAGCTTAAGAGTCTTAAAAATGCAATAAATTCCTAGGAAGAAGAGGAGGAAAAATATTATAACAGAAAACATTCCTAAAGTCGCGAAAAGTGCTGCAACGAAGAAAGTGAAAGCACCTGAGTAAATCGTTGTTAAAGCTATTAAAACTGAAATTACAACATTAATCCTTTTCTCAAAAACTTTTGCCTCGCTCAAAAATCCATAGGTTATGGAAAAAACGGAAATTAAGGGTATTATAACGTACTTCAAAAACTGCTTCGGATTAAGCCAAGCTCCGGGTATTCCAAAAGCTTCTCCGACCTTGCAAAGAAATTCAGACAATTTACATTCCCCTTTCGTAATTTCCCTTATATCTTCTTCTGTAACGCTTAGAACTATGCTTAAGATGAGGAAGAAAATAAAAGTGAAACAGAAAAGTAGTACTAACTGCGAAACTTCCATAAAAATTATTTATTTTTTACCTAATTACTCTTTTCCCTTGCTCCCAGCTTTCCCATTCAAGCCTGCATTCCCTACATTTTAAAACATTAAAACCTTTTTCATAACTCGCGAATCCTGTGCAAGTATCGCTTTTTGCATGTGTAAATTGATCTAGCTTGTCAGCATGCTCATAGCAAACAGCCCTTCCACAAACTATGCATACCCCCCTAGCATCCTTATCGCAAAACCAACATCTCATCTTTCCACCTTATAATATTAACCAACCAATTCCTTATAAACCTTTAACGTTTCTTCCGCAACCCTATCCCAAGTGAAAACTTGCTCCGCAGCTCTTCTACCATTTGCCCCCATCCATCTAGCATGCTCAGGCCTTCTCAAAATTTCTTTTATACCCCACGCGATTGAATTTGGAGCTTGATATACCTTATAACCAGTAACATCGTGCCATATTAGTTCACCTGCTCCTGTGCCATGAGTAGCGATTACTGGCTTATAACAGCTCCAAGCTTCCAGAACTACTATACCAAAAGGTTCGTTCCTGCTCGGAACAACAACGCAATCAGAAGCTTTCATGATTTTAGTTTTCCAATCGTCTGGTATATAGCCAGTAAATCTAACTGCATGCCACAAGTTTAATTCGCTAACCCTTCTTTCAAGCTGAGGTTTAAGGTAGCCATCTCCCACAAAAACAAATTTTGCGTTTGGAAAATCTTTAAGAACGTCCGGAATTGCTTCTATTAGCAAGTCAGGCCCTTTTTGTACAGTCATCCTTCCAACAAAAGTTATCATGGGGTCTAGAGGAGCGAAGCCGAGATATTGCTTCACGTCTTTCCACGCATCTATGAAACCATCGAAATTTTTGGCCCATATTCCGTTAGGTATAACCCTAATTTTCCAATCCGGAACTTTGTATATCCTCATTACTTCCTCTTTCATTGCATTGGAGCAAACTATTACTCTATCTGCAATATAACTCCCAAACCATTCTATATTTCTTATATCTTGAGCAGCGCCATCATGAAAATTGTTTCCATCCCTTCCGTATTGAGTTGAGTGAAGGGTAAAAACAACCTTTTTATTCCTCGCTCTTTTTATCTCATCCAAAGCGTTCACAACATGCCAATCATGCCCATGGATTATGTCAAAACTTCCTGAAACGTTTTCTGTTTCGAAGAAGAAGTGGGCCATGGATTTACACATGTTATGAGTCATTTCGTAAACAAAGTTTGGATTGAAAGAAAAAGGACATCTATGGTAATGAACTCCGTCTATAACTTCATAAATTTTTTGATTCGGGCCTATTCTTGTAAAAACGTGAACCTCATTTCCTTTTCTCTCCAAAGCTGCTGCAAGCTCCGTTACGTGTAACCCTAATCCACCCACTGGAATAGAATGCAAACTTTCCCAACAAAATAAGCCTATCCTCATCGAAAAACCTAATTTTAAATTTTTTTCGCTTCCTTATAAATATTTCTTTGCCATGCCTTCAATTTTTCTGTTCAAAATTTCCAAAATCCTTTCCCCTTGCTCAAACCAAAAATCAACATTCCAATAAACATAGCAAGAAGTTTCTGAAATTAGCAAAAGCTTTCTAGCCTCTTTCAATTCCTCAACTTCCCCAACTCTTTCAACTATCATTTTTTCAATTTCATGAAATTTTTTGCTTATCGAATTAACTTTCTCAACCATCCCAAGCCTTCTAGAGCCTTCTAGCCAAAGTTTATGGCCATTTATCCAAGAAGCACCCAAAAGCTTAAGCCTTATTCTACTTTCAGGTTTTATCTCCCCTCCTTTTGAGTAAAACTGGTGAAGGAATTCTGAAATCGTTGAGGAATTGAATTCTTCAAAATAATCCTTGAACATAGGCTCAAAAGTTAAAGGGAAAAATTCGTTCATCATAACATTCCCATTTTCCCCATCGCTTGCAGGAACTACTAAAGGAGGTTTTTCGCTGAATTTTGAGAAAATTCTTTCAACTTCTCTCAGTTTTTCCAAAATTTTTTCTGGCAAGCAGCCTGCTTGTTGGTCTATTATGTAGTGAGGTGCACGAAAAACTACTGGAATGCTTTCATTTCCGATTTCTAAGAGATGGGGCATGCAGCATATTCTTATCCTTTCCTCGTAACTTAAATTCTCATAATTTTCAACTGCCTGTAAAGGAAGGAAAAGCCATTCTATTCCTTCATCCTTCAAAACCTTTACTAAAAATTTAAGCTTATCCCCAAAACCTGGAACTCCTAGCTCAGGAAGCCAAAAGCCTTTAACACCTTCCAAATGCTTTTTTCCGAATATTCTACCAAAAACATTTTTCCATTCCTCTATTTGCAACTTCCAATCTTGCTCAGGAGTTGCCGGAAAATAGCAATGTGAATATGCTGTGGCAACAAATTCTATGCATTCGGGATATTTTTCAAGAACTTCTTTCAAAGCTTTTATTATATTGCCTATTTTTTCGCCTTTAACCTCAAAATCGAAAAAATTCCTTTTGCTCAGTTCTTCCAAACTTTCGAGCAATATTCCAGAGTAATCCAAAATTATTCTTGGGTTAAAACCTTCTTCTCTTAACTTTTTAACGTAAGTTGCAGGATTTTTGTAAGCTCTAGCTATCAATCTTCCATTCCATGCTTCTGTAGAATCTTTTGAAATTATCATTTTCTCTAAATTGCTCCTCAGCTCTTTTCCGATGAAAATTAAAGGCTGATGCATATGAAGCCAAGGAACGTAGAAAGCCTTCATAATTTTAATTTAATTCAACAAAAATTAAATATGAAAATGCGTTTTGGATTTAAAGTTAGGGAAAGAAAGGGAGAGATACTTTTAGATTTTAAGGAAGATGTTCCGAACTGGAAAAGGTTTGCTTCTGAGCTTTTAAACGATAGAGTTATAATGGATTTGGAAAATGGGAGTAAGAAAATTGAGGAAGAAGGAGATTTCATAGTTTACGAGGTTTATAATTTGTGGAAAAAAATAGAGGTTTTTAAAAAAATTTACGAAAAAGCTAGAATAGTTGGTGATTTAACTTTGCTGAATCACGGAATTTTTTCAACTTCTAGTAAAGGAGAGCTTTTCTCAACCTATGGCCATGCGCATCGAAACGAGTTGGGGGAATTGTACTTTGTTTTAAAGAACGAATGCTTTTTAATTCTTTCTGACAGAAAAACATTCCAAACCTTTATAGTTAAGCTCAAAGAAGGGGATTGCTTTTTAATCCATCCAAACTTCATGCATAGGTTGACTTCGTATAAAAAAGATTGTTTGATTTTAACTTTAGCTCCGGAAGAGGCTGGTCATGATTACGATTGCATAAAGGGAAAAGGCTTTCCGTTCCATTTGTTTTACGACAAAAAGAAAAGGAAGGTTGAAATAAAAAAGAACCCTAATTATGAAGCAAGCTATAAGATGATTAGGAAAAGTGAAAGAATTGAGCTTCACAAGTTAATTAAAAATCCTGAAAAACTTAGAAAATTGTTGGAGAATCCTATTTTGAACAAAAAATATTTTAATGAAAAATGAAAAAGATAAAGTATGAAGCCTGAAGAATTGTTTGGAGTTAATGCAGGAAAAGTTTGGCATGTTTTGAAGGAAAAAGGGCCTTTGAGCGCTAGTGCTATAGCAAAGGAGGCTAACCTTAAAATAAATGAAGTCTACGGAGCTTTAGGATGGCTTGGAAGGGAGGGAAAAATAGAGATAATACAAGATAAAAAAGGTATTTTATTCAAGCTTTTATAGGGGCCTTAACAATTTTATATTCTTTTCCTAATTCGCTTTTTAGATTTACTTCTATTTTTCTTCCCTTCCTCCTAATTGCTAAATTTACCCAATCGTTCCCCATTCTTTTCCTCCTCTCAACAACCATTCCGTCCTTTAAAAATGGGGATAGGAAAATTCTGCCTTCAAAAGCGTTTATCTTAATTCCTAGCATGAACTCATCTATTGCTCTAATGGCTAAGCTACTCCATGCTTGCAAGTAAGCACTTTCTTCAACTTTATTTTCTTTCATAAGAACTGATGAGCCATTCTCAGGATTCCATGCTTCCTCTAGCGAAAGAACACAATTTTTACCTATTCTGTCGAACAGGATCTTCAAATAATCAAATCCTTTTTCTCTTGCATGCATGAATTCTACTGCAGATAAAATACATAAAAGCCATGCCCAGCATGCCCCTGTATGATAGCCAGAAGGGTTGTAAAAGCTTTCTTTTGCAGAAACGCATCTAACTCCAAAATTAGAAGTAAATTCCTCGCTTTCCATTTTTTCCAAAACATCCTTCCAGTTTTTTGCTATCCTAAAGAAAAGTGGGAAAATGGCGTTAATGGTTTTTTCCCTGTGCTTAAAGCTTGAAATTCTATCAAAGTAAAACTTTTCTTCCTCATTCCAAAATTCTTTTTCCAAATTTCTTTCAAGCTCCAAACTTTCTTTCTCAATTTCCTTTCCTCCTTTTCCCAAAATTTCAAAAAGCTCTGAGCAGCATTTCAGAGCATTAGCCCAAAATGCTTGTAACTCCAAAACATATCCTTCCCTTCCTAAAGAATCCATCCAACTTTCCTTTTCTTTCGAAAAGATAAAGCCGTTTTCATTCTTGTTCTTCTCGTAAAATTCTAAAGCTTTTTCAACATTCTTTTCAAGAAGGTTGAGAAATTCTAAATCGCCTGAATTTAAAACATAGTGATGGAGAGCTATTAGGGATAAAGGAGTTGAATCTGAGGAATTATAGATTGCTTTTCTGTTTAAGAATATAACATTCGGTAATTTACCCTCCTCTGATTGAAAGCTAAATATCGTTTGCAAACTCTTCTTCGCCTTCTCAAATTCACCATAATCCACTACAGCAGGCAAAACCCAAGCCAAATCTCTAACCCATATTTGCTGGAACCAAGGATAGCCAGCAAAATAGCCTGAAATCTTTGAATCGTACCAAAGCTTTTCTAAGTTTAAAACACTTATTTCAAAAAGCCTTTCAAGGAAACTTAAATTGCATTTGAAAATGGAATTTCTCCTCAAAATTTCAAGATCCCTTTCCATTTCTAGGTAAGTTGATGAGAAATTGTTTATTTCATCTTCAAAATTTTTAATACAATCTTCTTCATTTTCCCCAGCAGAGAAAATGAAAAAGACTTGATGCGAAGATTCAGGGCCTAAGTAAAAGCTTATTAAATAATTTCCGGGAATGAATACCCTTTCCTTCTCGCCAGAAGGAAAATGATCCCTATATTTTTCCTCATGCTCAAAATTTCCAAAAGGAAAGCTTCCTACAAGCAAGCAACCCTTCTCAGAAGTAATCAAAATCTTTTTATCCAAAATTTTAACTGAATATTTTCTATCATGCCAATCTTCGTCATAATCCCTTATGTTAACCCCCATCTCGAGCAAAACATCAACCCTAACCCTTTCATAGGCCTTGTTCTTAAAATTTAAAATGCAAATTAATGAACCGTTTCTTGATGATAGATAAAGAAACTCCTTAACGTCCAAATCTTTTAGAGAAAAGGAGTGGGAAGAAGAAATTTGATTGTGCTCAAAAATTTTGCAATTGTTCGGAGAAAGCCATTCTTCGTTAACCTTAAATGCAAAGTAATCTAAAAATTTTCTTCCTTCAAACCAAAACCCGCACCACTTATTTTTAAAACCCGTATCGCAAAATCTTAAGAGAAAGGATTTCTTGCTCGATATTATGTAGGAATGGGAGGACAAATCTTTGGCTAAAACTAATTCCATAATTTTTCTATAGTGTTTCTTAAACTAAAAATTTAAAATATTTAAATCAGCTTTAAGAAAATAATAAAAGATGACTTCAATAACTCTAAATTTTCAAGTTCATCAGCCTTTTAGGCTTTCTACGTTTCAACCAAATGGAAGCTTGAGGCATGAGGAGGCTTTTGAATCTTACTTTAACCATGGTCTAGATAAATGGGTTTTTGACAGAGTCTGTAACAGATGCTACTTTCCTGCTACAAGGATAATTCTCGAGCTAATAGACAATTTTAAAAATGAGAAGAAAAAGTTTAAGGTAGGTTTTTCCATAACGGGAGTATTTCTTGAAATTTGTGAGAGGTACAATAAGGACTTAATAGAATTGTTTAAACAGCTTGCAGAAACTAAGTGTGTTGAATTTATAGGGGAAACTTACTACCATTCCCTAGCAAGCCTTTTCGAGGATAAGACAGAATTCATAGAGCAAGTTAACATGCATAGGAATACTATAAGAGAACTTTTCAAGCAAGAACCAAAATCATTCGTCAACACCGAAATGATATACAACAACTTAATAGCTAAAATAGTTGAGCATTTGGGTTTTAAAGTAATATTTACGGAAGGTACAGAAAGAGTCCTTGGGTGGAGGAGTCCGAATTATGTTTATATAAGAAAATACTGCTTCCCCAACGACCCAAGGCCTGAACATAGGATAAGGGTTTTACTAAGAAACTATAGGCTTAGCGATGATATTGGTTATAGATTTTCAGCAAAAGATTGGAGTGAATGGCCTTTAACTGCTGACAAGTTTGCGGCATGGCTTTCAGCAACGCCTGGCCAATGCATAAATTTATTCATGGATTACGAAACTTTTGGCGAGCATCATTGGCCTGAATCTGGAATACTCTGGTTTTTAAAGGCTTTGCCCTACGAAGTTTTGAAGTACGATAACTTGGAATTTTGCTTACCTTCCGAAGTTATAGAAAAATATGAGCCTGTAGGTGAGATAGATGTTTTTGAGCTTAGCACAATTTCGTGGGCAGATATGGAAAGGGATGTTTCTGCATGGTTAGGAAACAGAATGCAGCAAGTTTGCTTCGAAGAAATTAAGAATTTGGAAAAATTTGTGAAAAAGTTAAACGATCCTAGATTTACGAAAGTGTGGAGGTTACTACAGACTAGTGATCATTTATATTATTGCTGTACGAAATGGTGGCAGGATGGTGATGTTCATAAGTACTTTTCATGTTTTCCAACCCCTCAAGATGGCTTTGTAAATTTCATAAGCATAATTTCAGATTTTAAAGCAAGAATTTTTACAGAATTAGCAAAAAAGTATTAAAATTACTGTCGAAGAGAATACAGTTTTTTTCGACAGAAAACCCTAGATTTTGTTATGCCCTCTTCTTCCATTTCCTTTAAATACTCATTACACCTCGTTCTCGACAGTTTAAGTATTTTGCTCAGCTGCTCAGAAGTAAGCTCCCCATACTTTTTTAAAATAATCTTTATCGCCTCTTTAGTTTTTGTCGACACACTTCTCGACTGAAACTTTATACCCCTCGAAATCATTTCTTCAATCTCAACAATCTTTGAATTAAGCTTTTCTATTTTTTCATTGAGCAGCTTAAATTTTTCAAATTCCAACGCAAGCTGAGCATACTGCATATCAAGCCTTTTAATAACTTCTTCGACACTTAGCCCATTATTTTTCTTTTTTAAAATACTTTTAATCATCTATATAATTTTTGAATTTCCCCAATTAAAAAGGCTAACTTCGACATTTTTTCTACTTACGAAGAGTCGAGAACTTTCGAAAATTTAGGTTTTAATCAGGGTTTATGCCCATCGACAAACATTTTCTTTTTTAGGCTTGTACGTACAGGCTGGAGCATGGAAAGCGGTAGAGAGATTAATATAGCTGGGAAAAAATCTCAAGTAAAAGTAATAGCCTTAGCTCTAATTCTTACCGTAGCTTCTTCTTCTTTGGTCTTAGCCAACTTTCTCAATGAAACCGCAAACCCAACTCTTGATCTAACTGAAAATCGAACTGTCGAAACCCCTTCACTTCCTTCCAAGCCAGAAGAGCCTTTTGTGAAGAAAATAGAGATAAAAGTTGAATATCCGGAAAGAATAACGCGAGGTGAAAATTTTAAGATAAAGGCATTTATTAAAAGCCTTGACCAAAAAGTTAGAATTTCTGAGGTAAAGTGGGAATTGCCATCGGGCTTTGAAATTTTGGATAGAAATGAAGATTGTGAAGTTGTTGAAAAGGATTCTTTCTGTACTTCTGAAATATTGGTTTCTTCTTTCTCTTCTGAATTGGGAAAGAATGAAGTAAAAATTGTGGTGAGTTATGAATAGGAAATCCCAAAGTCAGATTTTGCTCTCTCTTCTAATAATTCTCATAGGAGCTGGTATAGTTCTTGCTACAAATTCGACAATTTCCATGCATTCTTTCTTAGCTCCTGAAAAGGGCTTTATCCTTTCAGAGGAAAAAAGTTTTCAAATAGAGGTTTATGCAAACACTTCCATAAAAATAGAAAATGAAGGAAAGAGAGTAAGAATAGGCTTATTCCTAGACAATCAAACCCTTTTGGAAGGGCAGGAAGTAAGAGTTTATCTTGACGATAACCTAATTTTCTCTGGAATTACCGATTCTAAAGGAAGTGTAGAGTTGGAATTGGAGAAAGGAGGAAAAATAAAAGCAGTTTTTGAAGGAAATTCTTCCTTATTTTTAAACCCTTGTTCAGAAGAAAAAGAAATTGAAATTCAAGAAAGCTCAGAAGTAAGTATACCAGAAATTGGCCTAAGCTACTTGACAATTTTTACTGATAAGCAAGATTATGTTTTTAATGAAACTGTTAAAGTTTTTGGAGAGCTTTTATTGGAGGGGATGAGAGTTAATGCAAAAGCAAATTTAAGCTTAATTTTCAATTCTTCTGTTTTGTTTTCAGATGAAATAGAAATCGTTAACGGAAGTTTTGAACATTCTTTTCTTGCAAACTTTAACGAAGAAGGAATTTATTCTTTAGCAATAGAAGCTTTGAATTTAACTAATAGAACAAGCTTTTCTTTCAAGCTAAT
>CAZPVR010000025.1:0-9496 GCA_964590365.1 uncultured archaeon | reverse complement strand
ACTATAAGTTTAGATGAGGATTTCCAACCAGTAATTTATTGGCAACAGAATGATACGACTAACAATAAAGGATGGAATATAATAGGAAAAAAATTTGATGGAATTGGTTGGGTACCGGAAGAAGGTTATTGGATAACAGAAGATGAAAGTATATCGAACCAATACCCTAATTCTAATCCTAAATTTCCAGAGATTGTATGGAAGAAAGGTAATTCTATAGTATATTCAAAAACCGAGAATATTTTCAAAATAATTACTTTACTTCCTGCAATAAGCGAATTTGAAATTTCTAGCCCGATTTCTGTTAGAGAATTAAAAATAGTTGGAGATAGAAATTACTTAAACATTATTTGGAGGGCTGAATATTTAGAAGGTTGGAAGAAGGAAATAGGAATAAAATGCTTCCTAAATTGTTTTGATTTTGAAAATAATATAGAAGAAAAATGCGAAGGTTTTCAAAGTTGTAATTCCATAGTAATTTCTTCTTCACAAGGAGTTTGTACAATTCCGAATCCAGCATACAACTTTGAAGACAAGAACTTAGTAGTTTGTAAAATTTATGACCCTCAATATCCTCTCGTTTATTACTTTCCTTATCCGACCATAATTTTTTGGGCCTTAAATTTCTCAGTTGAAAGATTAAAGAATGTAAGCGTTACGGTAGGAGATTCTATTACGCTCCCGATAAGAATAAGAAATATTGGCATATTAGATGATAATTATACTATAAACATAACTGCATTAAACAATCCAAACTTCATTTCCATTCCCAAAAATTTAATTAATTTAAGCGTGAAATCTTCGGAACTGGGGAATGGTATAGCAACCCTTATTCCTCTTTTCTCTTCTTCCATTAGAATAGGTTTATGGATATATTCAAACTCGCCCGAATGGTTTGATTGTAATAGTTGTCCTTCTGGCTTTGAATGTGAGATTTCCTCCCAAAAATGTGCAAAATATTTGGAAATAGAAATTAAGAGCGATTATTCAAATTTAAGCGAGATGGATTTAATAACCATAATATTTTTAATTCTAGCAGCTACACTCTTAATTTGTAGGAAGGGCCTGTAGTCTAGTGGTAGGACGTGGCGCTTACAACGCCAAGACCCAGGTTCGATTCCTGGCAGGCCCATTTTTTATAGTTGAAAAAGAAGAAATAATATGAATTTACCTTTAATGGATGGATAAACATGAGATATGGTGGAAGAGGGAAACCTTATCAGTTTGTTGCAGGTGCCTATATTGTTCATAATAAAAAAGTATTGTTAATATATCATAACGAATTGAAAAGATGGCTTCCTCCCGGTGGCCATGTTAAACAGGATGAAAAAGGTTACTTCATGGAAACTCCTGAAGAGACAGCGATAAGAGAAGTAAAAGAGGAAACTGGTTTAGATGTAGAAATTGTTGGAAGAAAAGTTACAGTAGAAAATCCTCAAATAAAAGCATTGTTTCTCCCAGAGAATATGCACATTCATGAGATTGATAAAAAACATGATCATTTGGTTTTAGAGTATTTTTGTAAGCCAATTGGTAATGTATCAAAACTTAAAGGTAGCAAAGAAGGAAAATTGAAATGGTTTTCAATAGAAGAACTTAAAAATTATCCAAGCAATTTTGATATGTCAGAAGAAGTAAGAATTCGGGCTATAGAAGCAATAGAAAAGTTAGGTGGTAAATAACATGCAGAAAAAATACGAGTTTTGGGTTGATAAAATAGCAAGGAAAATAGTTGAAAGAGAGGAAAAGCTAAATAGAGGAATAAAGGTTTTTAGAACAGAATCAGGCTTAGGGGCTTCTGGCTTTCCTCACATAGGAAGCTTTAGCGATGTTGTTAGGCAATACGCAGTAACTTTAGCTTTGAAGGATATGGGATTTGAATCAGAATTCATAGCATATTCTGACGATATGGATGGATTAAGAAAAGTTCCTTTGGGCTTACCAGATTGGCTTGAAAAGTATATAGGGTCACCCGTTAGTTCTATACCAGATCCTTTTTCATGTCATGAAAGTTATGCAAGACATATGAATTCCTTGCTTATCGAAGCTATGGAAAAAGCAGGTATAGAATTTATTTTCCAATCAGGAACTGAAAATTATAAGAAAGGGGTTTTGAACGAAGAAATTGAAAGAATACTATTGAATTCTGAAAAAGTTGGATTAATAGTTAAGGAACTATTGGGGCAAGAAAAATTTGTTAAAGTTTTGCCCTATTTCCCAGTTTGTGAAAATTGTGGAAAAATTTATACAACTTCCGCTTACAAGCTAATTCCAGAGGAGCATAAGGTTTTGTATGTTTGTGATCAAGAGTTTGTAGGAAAGAATCTCAATACAAACAAAAGAATTGTTGTTAAGGGTTGTGGATATGAAGGGGAAGTAAATTATTTTAAAGGTGAGGGAAAGCTTAGTTGGAAAGGTGAATTTGCTGCCAGATGGAAAGCCTTACAAATAGTTTTTGAAGCTTGCGGAAAAGATATTCATGATTCTGTAAAGGTAAATGATAAAATCTGTAAAGAAGTTCTAAACTTCGAGCCTCCTATTCATGTTATATATGAAATGTTTTTGGAAAAGGGAGGGAAGAAAATTTCTAAATCTTACGGTAATGTTTTTACACCACAAATTTGGCTTAAGTATGGGAGTATGAAAAGTTTGATTTTACTGATGTTAAAAAGGTTTAAGGGAACGAGAGAGTTGGATATAAACGATATCCCCAAGTATATGGATGAGTTGGATAAATTGGAAAGAATATACTTTGGAAAGGAAAAAATTGAAAATGAAAGAGACTTGATAAATGCGAAAAGACTTTTTGAATACGTTCACTTTCTTAAGCCACCCAAAGAAATAGGCTTACAAATTCCTTATAACACCTTAGTAGAAATAGCTAAGATCTTACCTCAAAGAAATAAATTAGAATTTGCTATTGAGAAATTGAAAGAATTGGGATTGCTTCCTGAGATAAATGAAAAAATAATTAAAGAATTGGAGGAAAGACTTAAATTTGCTGAAAACTGGGCTGAAATGGAAAAAGAAGAGGAAAAAATTGAAATTTCTGAGAAAGAGAAAAAGGCCGTTAAAGAGCTTATAAAAGCTATTGAGGAGGAGGAAGATGGAGAAAGATTACAAAGCAAAATATTCGAGATAGCAAGAACGAACGAAATAAAACCAGAAGACTTCTTTAAAACTCTTTACAGAATAATATTTAAGATGGAGAGAGGACCTAGACTTGGCCCATACATGGTTAAAGTTAAGGAAGAAGTTATAGAAAAACTAAAGGAAGTTGTATGAATTTTGAATCAACTATTTTTAAGAATGAAAATGTTTTATTGCCAGAATATCTACCAGAAATTTTGCCCCATAGAGAAAATCAGATTAAACAATTGGCTAGAAATTTACTGCCAGCTTCCCAAGGAAGAAAACCACAAAACACCTTCATTTTTGGCCCTCCTGGGATAGGGAAAACAGCTGTTGTCAAATTTGTTTTTAGGGAATTTGAGAAATATTCTGGAATAAAAACGATTTACATAAACTGCTGGGAGTTTAATACAACCCAAGCAATTCTTTCAGAATTGGTAATAAATTTAGGGTTCCCCATTCCGAGAAGGGGGTGGGCAAAAGATGAAATTCTTTCAAGACTTATTGAAGTTTTGGAAAAAAGTAAAAAAGCTTTAATAGTTTGTCTGGATGAAGTTGATCAATTGATCTTCAAATCGCAAGAAGTTTTATACGATTTATTGAGAATTAACCAATACGTTGAAAATCCAACAGGATTGGTTTTTGTATCCAACAACCCATACATCTTTTCTAACGTTGATACGAGGATAAAAAGTAGTTTAAGTTTGGATGAAATAGAATTCAAACCTTATAGTTTGCAGGAATTGAAGGATATAATAGAAGAAAGAATTAAAAATGCTTTTTTCTCTGTAGAAAAGGGAGTAAGCTTGCTAGTTGCCAATTATACTCTCAAAAAAGGAGGGGATGTAAGAGTTGGGCTTGAATGTTTATTGAAAGCAGGAAGGCTTGCTGAATCGGAAAATTCAAAAATTTTAGAAGTAGAGCATATCAAAAGAATTTTGAAAGATGTGAAAGAGGCTAAGCCCGAAATTATAAAGGAGAAAGTTAGCGAAACTGAAAAAATCATACTTAAAATATTGGAAAATGGGGAAGTTACTATAAGCGAACTTTACAAAGCATATTGCGAAAGAGTTGAAAAACCTCTCACTCTTAGAAGGTTAAGAGATTATTTAAATCATTTAGAAAGTGTTGGTTTAGTCAAGATTAGGAAGATGAAAGGAAAAAGCCTTATAAGATTGAGCAAAAGCTTTAAATTATAGAGTTTAAATTAATTAAGAGAATAAGCATAGCGGGGTAGAGCAGCCTGGAGTGCTCGTCGATGTAAAGCGAAAGGCTCATAGCTGCTCAAGAAACCCGAAAGGGTTAGCGAAGCTGATCCTGGGGAAAGGTCGCTGGTTCAAATCCAGCCCCCGCTATCACAAACCTTATTTTTCCTCTTTCTGTAATTTAAATTATGAAAATTTTTTTGACAGGTTTACCAGGTTCTGGAAAATCTACAGTAATAAACAAAACGATTGAATTGCTAAGAAAAAAAGGTTTAAAGGTTGGTGGAATTCTAACTCCAGAAATTAGAGAGAAAAATAAGAGAGTAGGTTTTTATGTTAAAGACATTTTTTCCAATGAAATGGAAATTTTTGCAAGCATAGATTTCAAAATAGGGCCTAAGATTGGAAAATATGGAATTGATACGAAAGCTTTTGAAAAAATTGCTTTGAAAGCATTGGATTTTGCTATCGAAAATTGTGATTTGATAATAGTAGATGAAATAGGAAAGATGGAATTTCTTAGCCAAGAATTCAAAAAGAAAGTTTATAGCCTAATCCTAATTGAAAAACCTTTAATTGCAACTCTTCACAGAAATTTTGTTAAAGAATTTGAAAATTTTGGAGAAATAATAGAAGTTAGGAAAGAAAATAGGGATTTATTACCAAAAAAATTAGTTGGAAAAGTTTTAGAATTAGTTAAATGATACATTTTCTCAAATTCGTTGGTGAGACTAAAACCGGTTCTCTAATTCGTTTCATTTCTTCATAGTATTTAACCCAAATGTCCTTTCTACCTTCTGTCCTTAAATATTGAGAAAAAACTTTTGTCAGAGTTTTAACTTCTTCCGGATATTTTGCAGCTTCATTTGAAAAGTAAATTGTAACTTCACCCCTTGTAATCAAACCGCAAATTATATATGTAAATTTTTCCCCATATTTTTCCCTAAGCTCCCTATATTTAACTCCATTTTTATGCTCCAAAATTTCTTTAACTATTTTTTCTTCTATCTTTTCTGAACTCATGATGTTAAAAAGGAAATAAAAATTTTTAAAGTTAATGGGCCCACTGGGATTCGAACCCAGGACCTACCGCTAGCTCAGCTGCCTTATAAGGCGGTTGCTCTTTCTGGAAAAATTAACCAGGCTGAGCTATGGGCCCTTTATAAATTTATATTCCCCTTATTATTTTTTGGATAAAAATGTTAAATAAATATTCACTTTTTAAGCAAATTTTAAAAAGCTTAACCTCTAACGACTTTTCAGTTTTTTTAAGTAAAGGCTGCTTTAACATTGCTGCAAAAAAAGATTATAAACTTCTAATTAAGTTTTCCTTCAATTTAGATAGCTTAAGAGAGGAGCATGCTCTAAGCTTAAGAGCTATTTCTTACTTCACTTCCGCATATCCTCTTATAGTTTCTGTTAAGAATAACAGAGGTCCTTTAAATAATAAAGTAGTATATTCAAGATTTAACACCCCTGTTGTTACACCTAAAATGCTAGAATGTTTGGTAGAAGAGGAAGATGTACCCTTTATACAATCTACTAAAGGAAAACATTTAACTTGGATAGATTCAAGAATGATGAGGAAAAGAAGAAAGGAGAAAGGAATTGGTTTAGGCCAACTTTCAAAACTTACAGGAATTTCAAAAAAGTGCTTGTATGAAATAGAAAATGAAAAAGTAAGGCCTACCATAGAAACTGTTGAAAAAATAGAAAAAGTACTTGGTGTTAATATTAAGCGAAGATTTGAATTTAAAGAGCCTATCCCTGCCTTTCTTAAGCCAAGGGATGAATTCCAAAAAATTATTTCAAAAGAATTTGAAAGAATTGGAATGGAAAATTCATGCGTTTATGCAGCACCTTTCGAAATCATAGGGAGGGAAGGGAAAACTTTGATAACAAGACTTGTAAGGAGGCAAAGAGAAATAGAAAATTCAAAAAACATTAAGTTGCTTTCTGAATTTTTCTCCTCAAGAGCAATATTTGTTGCGAAAGAGAAAAAGTTAGAAGAAATAAATGAAATTCCTGTTTTTTCTGAAGAGGAGATTAAAAGCGTGGAAAATTTGGAAGAATTTGAAAAAATGATAGAAGAAAAGATTTGTTAACCGAAAAATTTTTATACTTGTATACCCACATACACATAATAGAATTCTGGTGATAATATGGTCCAGGCTATGGTAGGGCAAATTGGCGGGCAACCTGTATTAATATTACCAGAAGGTACTATAAGGACAAGAGGGAGGGATGCTCAGAAAAACAATATAGCTGCAGCAAAAGCAGTAGCAGATGCTGTAAGAACAACTTTAGGACCGAAAGGAATGGATAAGATGCTGGTTGATTCACTCGGAGATATAGTAATAACGAATGATGGAGTAACTATTCTCGAAGAAATGGAAATAGAACATCCTGCAGCAAAGATGATGGTTGAAGTTGCAAAAACTCAGAATGAAGAGGTAGGAGACGGAACAACAACAGCAGTTGTTATTGCTGGCGAGTTACTTAAAAAGGCTGAAGAGCTTTTGGACCAGGAAATTCATCCAACTATAATAACCAAAGGGTTTAAAATAGCCAAAGATGAGGCGTTAAAGATTTTGGAAGAAATAGGAAAAGGGATTTCTTTGGAGGATGAGGATACTCTAATTAAAATTGCTATGACTGCCATGTCGGGAAAATCAGCAGAAAGAGCTTCTGAAAAAATTGCTAAGCTTGTTGTACAAGCAGTAAAAATGATAGCAAAAGAAGAAAATGGAAAGATTGTTGTAGATACCGATAACATAAAAAGAGTGAAGAAGCATGGCGGCTCTGCAGAGGAAACAGAACTCATAAGGGGTATAGTGATAGATAAAGAGGTTGTTCATCCGGCTATGCCAAAAGTTGTAAAGGATGCAAAAATTGCATTGCTCGATTGTGCCCTAGAAATTAAGGAAACAGAAACTGATGCTGAAATAAGGATTACCTCACCAGAACAATTACAAGCTTTCATAGAGCAAGAGCAAAAAATGCTTAGGGATATGGTTGAAAAAATTGCAGCAACTGGAGCAAACGTAGTATTTTGCCAAAAGGGAATTGATGATATAGCACAGCACTATTTAGCGAAAAAGAAAATTCTTGCATGCAGAAGAGTTAAAAAATCTGACATGGAAGCTTTAGCAAAGGCTACTGGAGGAAGGATAGTAACTAACATAGACGATTTGTCAAAAGAAGATTTAGGATATGCTAAAGTAGTTGAAGAAAAAAAGATTGCAGGGGAGGCAATGACTTTTGTTAGAGAGTGTAAAGATCCGAAATCAGTAACGATTTTAGTCAGAGGAAGCACAGAACATTTTGTCGATGAAGTTGACAGAAGCATAGAAGATGCTATAGGTGCTGTTTCTTCAGCGATAGAAATCGGAAAGGTTGTTGCAGGAGCTGGAGCTCCAGAAGCTGAGGTTGCAAAAAGATTGAGGAAGTTTGCTGAAAAGTTTTCTGGAAGAGAGCAGCTTGCCATTCTTGCTTTTGCTGATGCCTTAGAAATTATTCCAAGGAGTTTGGCTGAGAATGCAGGACTTGATCCTATAGATATATTAGTGGAATTAAGAGCTGCGCATGAACAAGGAAAAATAACCTATGGGGTTGATATATTTAACGGAAAAGTTACTGATGCGGAGAAGATGGGCGTCGTAGAGCCTTTAAAAGTGAAACTTCAAGCAATAAAGTCCGCTGCCGAAGCTGCAGAAATGATTTTAAGAATAGATGATGTTATATCAGCAAGCAAACTTGAGAAAGAAAAGGAGACACCATCTCCTCCATCAGAAGAAGAAGCTTGAAACATTTAAATATATAGAGGGTTCAAAAAATAGTATTGGAGGTGTAAAGGTGCCGGCAAAGCCACACATAAATATAATGACAGCAGGACATGTAGATTCAGGAAAATCAACTTTGATAGGAAGATTGTTATACGATACAGGAGCTATAAAGGAAGAGGAAATGAGAAAGCTCAGGGAACTTTCACAAGAACTAAAGAAAGAAACTTTTGAATTCGCTTTCGTAATGGACAAGCTGAAAGAGGAAAGAGAAAGAGGCTTGACTATAGACATAATGCACAGACCTTTTGAAACACAGAAATGGTTCTTCACTATAATAGATTGTCCTGGCCACAGAGATTTTGTTAAAAACATGATAACAGGAGCTAGTCAAGCAGATGCTTGCATATTTGTAGTCTCAGCAAAAACAGGAGAAGGGGTTCAAGAACAAACTAAAGAACATGCATGGCTTTTAAAGGTTCTAGGAATAAATCAAATAATCGTAGTTTTAAACAAAATGGATACAGTTAATTACGACGAAAAAAGGTTTAATGAAGTAAAGGCTGATGTAGAAAAACTTCTTAAAACGATAGGATATAAAGTAGAGGAAATACCCTTTATACCTATTTCTGCCTATTATGGAGATAATGTAGCAAAAAAATCTGATAAGATACCCTGGTACAAAGGCCCAACTTTGCTTGAGGCATTGGATATTTACATAAAAGAGCCTGAAAAGCCAGTAGACAAACCTTTAAGAATACCTATTCAAGACGTTTACTCCATCACAGGAGTAGGAACAGTACCTGTTGGGAGGGTTGAAACAGGAATATTGAGAGTAAATGATACAGTAGTTTTTGAGCCTGCTGGAGTAAAGGGAGAAGTTAAATCAATAGAAATACACCATCAACCCATTCAAGAAGCAAAGCCTGGAGACAACATAGGATTTAATGTAAGAGGTGTGAGTAAAACCGATATTAAAAGAGGGGATGTGGCAGGACATCCAACAAATCCTCCAACAGTAGCAAAAGAATTTATTGCACAAATAGTTGTTCTGCAACATCCAACCGTAATAGCTCCTGGTTATACTCCTGTATTCCACTGTCATACAGCGAGCGTAGCTTGCACTATAAGCGAAATAATGGCAAAGATAGATCCTAGAACAGGAGCTGTTTTACAAGAAAAGCCTGATTTCATAAAGACTGGGGATGCAGCAAAGATTAGAGCTGTTCCAACAAAACCAATGGTAATAGAAAAACAAGCAGAATTTCCGCAACTTGCAAGATTTGCTATCAGAGACATGGGAATTACTGTAGCAGCAGGAATTTGCTTAGACGTAGTTAAAGCAAAGTAGTCGTTTAGCTTTTTCTTTTTTTATTT
>CAZPVR010000024.1:0-9624 GCA_964590365.1 uncultured archaeon | reverse complement strand
AATTTAAAATTTTTCTTCTAAGAATTCTCTTCTGCTCATTAAATATTCATAAGCAGATAGAGCAGCCTTTGCCCCTTCCCCGGCAGCTATTATTATTTGCTTCCATTTTACATCGCTTACATCTCCAGCAGCAAAAAGGCCTGGAATGTTTGTACAGCAATTCTGATCAACATCTATTTCATTTTTTTCATTTATTTTTAACCCTTCTGGTAGCTCGAAATCTAAGCTAGGAACAAGTCCGATTAAAACTATTAAACCATTAACTTTTAAGCTAAACTTCTCATTAGTTTTAACATTTTCAACTTCTATTTCTTCAACTCTATTTTCACCCTTAACTTCTACAACTTTGCAATTCCCAAAAATTTTAACAAAGCCAAGCTTTTTCACCCTTTCCTTAAGAATTTCATCGCCAGTCAAATCCTCCGTTATGTTGATAACATAAATCTTCTGCGTGAATTTAGAAAGTTCTAAGATTGCTTGCATAGCAGAATTCCCCCCTCCAACAACAGCTACTGGCAAATCTTTAAAGTAAGGAGCATTAAATAGGGTTGTATAATATATTCCCTTTCCTATCAACTTCTCTTCTCCTGGTACGTTCAAAGTCCTTGGCTTTTTTCCAGAAGCTATTATAACAGTTTTTGACCAGTAACTCCTTTCTTTCGTTTCAACCCTAAAAATATCATTTTCCTTTTTTATTGCTTTAACTTTTTCGAAAACTATGTTAACGTTGAAAGAGTTAAGATGCTCTTCGAACCTTCTAACCAATTCATCTCCGGGTATCATCGTAAAGCCAGTATAATTTTCAACATCAGTAGAAAGTTTTGCTTGACCTCCTACATCCAAGGTTATTATTAACACGTCAAGATTTTTTCTTACTAAATAAATTCCTGCAGTAATCCCTGCAGGTCCTGCACCTACTATTATGCAATCATACGGGACTATAGAGGCTTCCATATTCTTAATTTATTATGGAGTTAATATAAAATTAGTGAGCAGAATGAAAGCCTTGTTCATAGGAAGGTTTCAGCCATTCCACAAAGGACACTTGCATGCAATAAAGAAAGCTATGAGAAAATATGAGGTAATAGTTGGAATAGGGAGCGCAGATAAATCAAACACCAAATTGAATCCATTCTCCTTCCAAGAGAGGAAAAGGATGATAGAGGCATGCTTGGACGAAAAGGTTAAGATAATAGACGCAGAAGATAAGAGAAGTGATGAGGAATGGGCGAATTATTTAATAAGTAAAATAGATTTCGATGTAGTCATTACAGGAAGCGAATGGGTAAAACAATGCTTTAAAAACAAAAAGGAAGTTATAGAGCCGGAGTTTTTACAACCTAAAAAATACAATGCAACAAAAATTAGAGAATTTATGGCAAAAGGTAAAAAATGGGAGCATTTAGTTCCTAGAGAAGTTGCAAGGATAATAAAGGAAATTAAAGGGCAGGAAAGGATAAAGGAACTTTATAAACAGTAAAAGCTTAAAACAAAAATTTCCCTTATGCTCATTTCTCACTCCTTTAAAAGCTTCCTCACAATGTTGGGAATTTCTTTTATTAAATCGCTCGCTATTAAAGATTCTGAATATTTTTCTGCAGCCAGTTCACCAGCTTTTCCGTTCAAATAAGCAGCAGCACAAGCAGAAATAAAAACATCATTGCCCCTTGCCAAATAAGCACCCAAAATTCCTGCTAAAGTATCTCCTAACCCACCTTTAGTCATTAGTGGGGAACCGGTTTTATTTAAAGCAGTTTTTTCCCCGTTTGATATAACATCAAAATGGCCTTTTAGAAGTATAGTAGTCTTTAATTCTTTTGCAACTTTTTCAACAATTTCGATTCTCTCTTTTAGGTTAATGGAAGGATAAACTCCTGATAAAACTTTGAATTCAAAGGAGTGGGGTGTTAACACAAAATTCTTTCCTTCCAAAACGCTTTTTCTTCTGGCTACAGCATGAATTGCGTCAGCATCTATTACAACAGGAATTTCTACTTCCTCCAAATACTTTAAAACAGTTCTTAGAACATTTTCCTTTCTAGTTAACCCTCCTCCTATAACGACTGCAGTTTTATTTTGAGTAAACTCCATTAATTCTTCCAGATGCCCTTCTTCAATGTAATCTCCTCTTAAGGGATAAGCAATTAAATCGGGAGAAAATGAGGCAATTATGTTTGCAGCCCTTTCCGGAGCTAAAACAGTTACCAAATCAACTCCTGCTCTTAAAGCAGCTAAAGCGTTAAAAGCAGGGGAGCCTGAATAATTTTTACTTCCTCCTATCACAAGCAAAGAGCCAAAATCATACTTTTTGCACCATTCTTTCCTTTTGAAGTAAATTTCCTTTAGAATGCTTTCTCTCACTTCCAAACAATTAAATTTTTTATTAAACCTAAAACCTCTCATAAATCAATATTAAAAAACGTAACTATTATTATTTTATGAAAAAACTCAGGATAGGGATTTTTTCCTTTACTTGCGATGAGGGGTGCAGCATAAGTTTTCTTGAGATATTAAATAAAAAGTTTTTCGAGTGGAAAGATTTTATCGATTTTAAACATTTTAGACTTCTTCAATCCAAAAGCGAAATTAAGAATTTGGATTTTGCTTTTGTTGAAGGAGCTATTTCCAACAAAGGAGAGGTTAAAAAAATAAAGGAAATTAGGAAGAATGCGAAAAATCTCATATTAATCGGGAATTGCGCGATTTCTGGATCACCTTCGAATTCAAGGAATTTTTTTGATGAAGAAAGAAAAAAGGAAATTGAGCCGATAATCAGAAAATTTGGCCATCTAAAAAAAGTTTTAAGCGTAAAGGATGTTGTAAAAGTGGATGGAGAAATTCCCGGCTGCCCTTTGGAAGAAGACAAGTTTGTTAAATTTTTTGAAAAAATTATAGAAGGAGGGAAAAATGCACCACGGGTTTGATTTAAGTATAGAGGGAATAAGCAAAACAGAAGGTCATGCAAATTTGATAATCAAAGTTAGGAATAAGAAAGTAAAGGATGTGAAGCTAAAAGTTAGTGAAAATAAAAGGTTTTTTACTCAAGCTGTTAGAGGGAAAAGGTTCTCTGAAGTGCCTTTTTTCTTATCTAGAATATGCGGTACTTGTAGCATTGCGCATGTTTTAGCTTCAATTGAAGCTATAGAAAGGGCTTTAAACGTAAAAGTTTCGGATCAAACTATAATCTTAAGAAAGCTTATGATGTTTGGACTAATGATAAGAGATCATGCCATGCATTTATACTTCCTTTCTTTGCCGGATATTCTTGGAAAAGATTCTATACTTGAAGTTGGTGAGGAGAATCCTCAAATTTTGAAGGAAGCTTTTGAAGTTAAGAAAGCTGGAAATTCTCTTTGCAAGCTTATAGGAGGGAGAGCTATACACCCTCATTTCTCAACAATAGGAGGGTTCCTTAAAATTCCTGAAAGGAGTGAAATTAAAGAGGTTTTAAACGAGCTTAAAAACGCAAGAGATAAAGTTTTCAACCTGTTAGAGATTTTTTACAATTCCGATTTAGAGTTTTCAAGAGAAACTGTATACGTTGCGCTTTGTACACCAAGCTTTAATTTTTTGGAAGGGGAGATAAGGAGCTCAGAAGGTATAACCATTCCAGAAGAAGAGTATTGGAATTTTGTGAATAGAGTTGTAATTCCCTATTCCCAATCAACAGCTTTTCAGTTCACGGGAAAACCTTATAGAGTAGGTGCTCTTGCAAGAATAAACCTTAATTCAATTGCGTTGGACGAGGATACGAAAAAGGATGGGAAAAAATATTTAAGAAAGTTCCCTTCCCACAACATTTTTGATAATAACTTAGCACAAGCTATAGAGATTCTGCATTCTATAGATGCTTCTATAAAAATTCTTGAAAGTTATGAGTTTAAGAAAGAAAGTATTCCTAAGTTCGAAGTTAAAGAAGGGCATGGGGTTGGGGTTGTAGAGGCGCCAAGGGGGACTCTCTACCATATGATTTACTTGGATAAAGAAGGAAAGGTTAAGTTCGGGAATTTGGTAATACCAACAGCTCAGAACCAGATTCAAATGGAGCTTGATATAAGGGATTTGGTTGAGGAAAATTTGGACAAGAGCAAGCATGAAATCCAGCATTTGGTAGAAATGTTGATAAGAGCATACGACCCTTGCTTCAGTTGTGCGAGTCATTTTCTCAAAATCAAATGGATTTGATCTTCCACTTCTTTAACAATCTTCTTCTCATTTTTAGAGAAAGGGATTGCGATCAGAAAAACTTTTTTAATTTTTCCGATTTTTTTCAGCAGCTTTATTTCATAGCTCAAGTCATAATCGTGCAAAGAAAAAATTTTATCAGTTTTTACAACATCAAAATCCTCTATTAACTTAACCTTTCTTATTCCTTTCACAACATCCATTATGTAAACAACGCTTTCATCCAAATCCTCGATTGCTTCGAATTCTTCAAAATTCACTTCTTTAAGTTTCTTCGAAAGCTTTTTTGCTATTTTCAAAGCAATGCTATCTTCCTTCAGCAAAGGATTGCCACAAACATAAATCTTCATCGTTAATTTATTTAATCTTACATATTAAATAAATGATATGGGCTCTTTGAAGTATTTCTTCAGAGAGGTTGGAAATAAAAGGGAAATTGAATTGAAACCGGAAGAATTGAAGTACATAATTACTTGTGAGCATCCCGAGGAAATGCCTTATAGCTATTACTTTAAAAGGATTAAACCGAAAATTGAAAAAGCAATAGAAAACAATGAAACTTTAAGTTTAAATTTAAACGATCTGCAAGCTTTCCCCACACTTTATGAAAGAATTTTATTAGAGAAGGATTTAAACATCCTGAATTATTTTGAAGGAATGGGTGAAAAATCTCACAACAAAACCTTGATTTATACGCTTGAAAGAATAATAGAAGCAAATCCTAAAGTGAAAGCTGATGGGAAATTATTCAACAAATTAGTTAGGCATGTTCAAGATTGCACTGTTCAAATAGCTCAATATAAGGGTGGGGAATTCAAACTTTTTTCTCCAAATGGCCTGAGAAATGTTGAAATGGATCTTACCTATTTAGGAAAGGTTGAGAATGGAAATTATTTCACAACTCATGGGGTAAATGAAAGTGGAAGAAGGTTTGGCATAAGAGTTGTAAAAGATAAAAAAATTATAAACAGGCTTAAGGAAATTGATAAGCTGTGGAATAGACTATGTGAGAAATGTGGAATATGAAATGGATATAGAACTTTTCCTAAAGTATGCTTATCCTTGCGTTGAATTTTGGTATGAGAATGAGAGGATTGCAAGAAAGATTAAAAAGCCTTGGAGGGAAGAGTTCTATAAAACTGTTTCGAAGAATCTTCTGAATAAGCTAAAAGAAATGGCTACAGGGAAAAAGCACGCAATCGAAATTGAAAAATTGGAAAAACTAGTTCCTTTTGCAATTCGCTTTTTAACAAAAATGGGGAAAAGGAAAAATGGGAAAATTATTATAAGCGAGAAAGAAATAAGAGAATACTTTTTAAAATTGCATAATAAGCTTATCGAAAAGGATGTATTTGGAATTCATAAGTTATGCGAAGTTAGAAAAGGGAAAGTAATTAAAGTAGAGGGGAATTTTGCAACCGTTAAAATCGGAAAGGAAGAGAGAAAGGTCAAGCTTGATTTTATAAAAAGGCCTAGGGTTGGAGAAAAAGTAATAGTTCATTTCTTTTATGCTGTGGAGAAAATTTAATCCTCCTTTTCCACGCCAATTTTTCCTAAGCAGATTATTTTATCCCCAACTTTCAACCCTTTAACGAAAGAAACATCTATTTCTTCAAATTTTTTTCCAAATTTTACTATAGCTTTATTCCCGTTCAACTCAACTATTTTTCCAACTTTTGCCAAGCACATTAAAAATAATTATAAGAAAAACAAAAATATTTTTTAGGTGGTTTGATGAGGATAGCTATAAACGGTTTTGGAAGAATAGGAAGAACTTTTTTGAGAGCAGCTTTAAAGGACGATGAGTTTATGAAAAATTTTGAGATTGTTGCCATAAACGATTTAACAAGCCCAAAAAACCTTGCTTATTTATTAAAATACGATTCCGTGCACGGAATTTTTAATGCAGAAATAGGCTGGAAGGAAAACTCTTTGATAGTAAATGGGAGGGAAATAAAAATTATTTCTGAAAGCGATCCTGCAAAGCTTCCTTGGAAGGATTTGGAGGTTGATTTTGTTCTAGAATCGACAGGAAGGTTTACAAGCAGGGAAGGAGCAGAAAAGCATTTGATTGCGGGAGCAAAGAAAGTAGTAATATCGGCTCCTGCAAAAAACCCTGATGTAACAATAGTTCCTGGTGTAAATGAAGAAGTTTACGATAGAGAAAATCATAAAATAATATCCATGGCCTCTTGCACAACAAACTGTTTAGCACCCATGGTTAAAGTTTTGATGGAAAATTTCGGTGTTAGAAGAGGATTCATGACAACTTGCCATGCTTATACAAACGATCAAAGGATTCTCGATTTGCCGCATGAAGATTTTAGAAGAGGGAGAGCAGCTGCCCTTTCCATAATACCAACAACAACAGGAGCAGCCAGGGCAATAGGTTTGGTAATTCCAGAGCTTGCTGGTAAGTTAGACGGCATTGCTTTAAGAGTTCCAGTGGCAGATGCTTCAATAACAGACTTAGTTGCAGAATTGGAAAGGGAAGTTGTGAAAGAAGAGGTGAATGAGGCTTTTAAGAAAGCTGCAGAAGGAAAATTGAAGGGTATACTTCAATACACAGAAGACCCTATAGTTTCTGTCGATATAATTGGAAATCCTCATTCTTGTATAATAGACGGATTAAGCACTATGGTTTTGGGAGAGAGGAGTAATTTGGTAAAAGTTTTTGGATGGTACGATAACGAATGGGGCTATTCTTGCAGGCTTGTGGATTTGTTTAAGATGATATGATGGAATTTTTTACTTTAGATGATTTTGAATTGGAAGGAAAGAGAATTGGTTTAAGAGTAGATTTAAATTCTGATTTGAATGAAAAAGGGGAATTGGAGATGAATGAAAGGTTTTATGCCCATTCCCAAACAGTAAAAGAGCTTATTCAAAAAAATTGCAAAATAGTAGTTATCGCTCATCAATCTAGGAAAGGAGAAAAGGATTTTATATCGTTGGAAAAACATGCTAAGCTTTTTTCCAAAGTGCTTAATGTAGAAGTAAAATTCGTGAACGAGGTTATAGGGGAAAATGCGAAAAAGGAAATTTTGAGCTTAAAGGAAGGGGAAGTTTTGCTGCTTGATAACGTGAGATTTTTGGATGATGAGGATAAGGAAAAAAGTATAGAAGAGCATTCAAAATCTTCGCTCGTAAATTTCCTTTCCCCTTTAATAGATTATTACGTTTTGGATGCATTTTCCGTGGCTCATAGAAGTCATTCTAGCATAGTAGGATTTTGTTTAGTTAAACCAACCATAGCAGGAAGGGTTATGGAAAGGGAAATAAGGGAGGTAAAAAAAGTTATGAGCCCCTTAGGAATAAACGCTTGGATAATGGGAGGAGCGAAGGTAGACGATTGTATATCTGTTCTTAAATACATGTTCGAAAAAAAACCTGAAAGTATAGAGAGGGTTTTGACAGGAGGTATGCTAGCCAATTTATTTTTGCTTGCGAGCGGCTATGAAATAGGCTCGCAAAGCCTGGAAATTCTCAACAAAAAAGGTTATTTAAACCTTTTGGAGGAGGCAAGGCTTTTATTGGAAAAATACAGGAAAGAAATAGTTTTACCGAAGGATGTTGCTTTTGAGAAGGATGGAAAGAGGGAAGAGGAGAATGTTGAAAACGTTCCTTCTGATGCTTGCATTCTTGATATTGGCTCAAAGAGTATAGAGGAATATAAAAGTTATATAGACGGATTCAGGAGCATAGTAGTTAAAGGACCTCTTGGAAAATTTGAGCAAAAAGGCTTTGAGTTGGGAACAAAAGAAATTCTTGAAAAGGTTGCGGATTCTGATGCAATTTCATTGATAGGAGGAGGAGACACAAGCGTTGCGATAGAAAAGCTTGGAATAGATAAGAAAAAATTTTCTTATGTATCCGTCGGAGGAGGCGCGCTAATAACTTTTCTTTCTGGCAAGGAAATGCCTGGAATAGAAGCACTTAAGTTATCAGCGCAAAAATTTAAATATGGAAAAAGTTAGGATACATGCTTTTGTTTCCGGCTTAGTGCAAGGAGTGAATTTTCGCTATTATACGCAGAAAAAGGCCTTAGAGCTAGGAATTAAAGGATGGGTGAGGAACTTGAAGGATGGAAGAGTGGAGGTTGTTGCGGAAGGGGAAAAGGATGCGATCGAAGAATTCATAAGATTCTTGAAAAGAGGCCCTCCTCTAGCAAAAGTTTTAAACTGTGAAATAGAAAAAGAAGAATTTAAGGGCGAATTCAAGGATTTTGAAATAATTTACTAGAGCTTCTTGATTATTTCTACCATTATTTTTTCTCTAAGCTCTTTGTCGTTCAAAGCTTCCCTAATAAGGTTTTTCTTGAACTCTTCTTTATCCATGCTGCTTAGAATAATTTCCGTAATTTTTCCCCTTATTTCCTCATTCTCCTTTGCAACTTCTAGCATCGTTTGTAAAGCCTTTTCATCAGTTCCTGCATTCATACCCAACTTTCTTCTTTCAGATTCTGGCATTACCATTTTCTCACCTTTAATTTAAACTGAACAGTAACAAATTAATACTTAACTATCTTCTTCTAAGTATGGAAGAAAGAATTTTGAAAGAAGTTGAAAATTTGAGGGAAAGGGTGGAGAATCTGGAAAATTTATTCAGGAATATTCTAGAGATTCTTATCTTAAAATCAAATTACGCAGAAAAAAATGTAATTTCTCTAGTAAAGAAGGACGAAAAGGCCTTTAAAAATTTTATGGAATTTGTGGAAAGGAATAAAAGAGAGTTTTTGATTTCGCTGTTGAAAAAGAAAATTATTGAGAGGCTACAGCCTGAGCGAAATCCTTGATAACAGCTTTTGGGTTTTCTGCCTTTACTACTCCTGATGCAACCAAAACTCCTTCTGTTCCCAATTCCAAAGCTTTTTTCACATCTTTCCCAGAAGTAATTCCTGCTCCGCACAAAACCTTAACCTTTGGATTTATTTTATAAATCGTTTCAACAAAATTTTTTACGCTATCCGGCTTTACCATAGAAATAGCTCTCCCGCTTCCTATTAGGAAAGGGTCTTCGTAAGCTATAAAGTCAGGATCGAATCTTGCTATTTCCCTTCCTCTCATTATACTATCTACACAAACCACGGAAATTAGCTTATATTTCCTTAAAATTTCTACGCATTCCTTTATTTCCTTTAAAGGAAGCCTTTTTTCTGAATGGTTCACTAAACTCCCCTTTGCTCCTGCTTCCTTTATTGCTAAAGGAGAAACATGGCCTGTAAAAGCTCCGTATTCTAAAGCATCTACATGCTGAGAAAAAACTGGAATTTTAACTTTTGAGGCTATTTGGTAAATGTCTGTAAATTGAGGAGCAACTCCTATGCTAATTCCATATTTCTGAGAAATTTTTTCGCAGTATTTTGCTAGTTTTAAACCTTTTTCCCCCAAAGCTTCTTTGTAGCATTTGAAGTTGATTAAAATTAAAGGAAGCTTCATT
>CAZPVR010000023.1:0-10239 GCA_964590365.1 uncultured archaeon | reverse complement strand
ACATGTATGGTTACTCGATTTATTAGCTGTCTGGATAAGGATAATTTTGTGGAAAATTGAAAATATGATAAGTAAATAAAACAGGTAAATTTCCTTTAAGCATTTGTACGTCTTTTTAAACAATGAACGAAAAGAATTTAAATTAATAAGGAAAAAAGAAGTTTTATTGTGGGAAAATGCAAGTGGCAAGAGTAAAGCTCAGCGGAAAAGATCCAAAGGTACTGGATGAAATTTGTAACGAGATAAAAGAAATAGCAAAAAAGTTTGGTGTAAATTATAGGGGTCCTATTCCGTTGCCAACAAAAAAATTAAGAGTTGTTACACTTAGGACTCCTTGTGGTGATGGAACTGGCCATGGAAATGCCACTTACGATAAGTGGGAAATGAGAATTCATAAACGCCTAATAGATGTGCAAGCTGATGAAAGGGCCTTAAGACAAATTATGAGGATTAATATTCCTGCTGACGTCCACATAGAAATTAAGCTAATTGGATAATTCTAATAAATTAAAAATTATAATTCAAATTGTGAAAACCTACGTCAAGCTTCTTGAAAAATATGAAAGAGATTTGAAGAAAAAGTTTAAGAAAAAAGGTTTAACTATAACAGTTTCTGGGCCGGCTGGCTCTGGAAAGTCAACTGGAGCTAAGGCCATAGCAAAGGCTTTAAAGCTAAGGTATTTTTACGTTGGAGAAATTTTTAGAAAAATGGCTAAGGAAAGAAAGATGAGTTTGGAAGAGTTTTCAGAGAAAAGGGAGAAAGAAGTTGATTTAGAGGCTGATAAAAAAACGTTGGAGCTTGCTATCAAAGGAGGTGTTGTTTTGGACGGAAGGCTTACTGGCTGGGTTGCAGGGGATTGGGCAGATGTTAAAATTTATTATGATACCCCTTTGGAAGTAAGAGCTGAAAGGGTTGCTAAAAGGGATAAAAAAAGTAAAGAAGAAGCTTTGGAAGATATAAGAAAGAGAGACGAGGAAGATAATAGAAAGTATAAGGAAATCTATAAAATAGATTTATTCAACAAATCTATTTACGACATAATAATCGACAATTCGAACTTTAGCCTAAAAGATGCAAAAAGTATACCTGTAAAGCTAGTTAGAGAATTTTTAAAGGTAAAGGGTGGTAAAAATGAAAGTAATTCCGATAAGCTTTGATTCTCTTGGCGTTCGAAGCATGTGTACTCAAGTAATAACAGAAGATGTTAATATCTTAATAGACCCGTCTGTTTCCCTAGCTCCATTTCGCTCCGGATATCCTCCTCACCCAATAGAGCTAAAAAGGATGGATGAAACGTGGGAAAAAATTTTAAAAATTTCTGAGGAAGCTGATGTAATAATTCTAACACATTACCATTTCGACCACTTTTCTTGGGAAGAGCCCGATCAATTTAAAAATAAAATTCTTTTAATTAAACATCCGACAGAGAAAATTAATTTAAGTCAAAAGGGAAGGGCCTCATACTTTTTAAAAGAAATAAAAAATTTGCCGAAAAAATTAGAGTATTGCGATGGCAAAGAATTCAAATTTGGAAAAACAAGAATTAAATTTTCTCAACCGGTATTCCATGGTTCAAATCCAAAGTTAGGTTATGTGGTGGAAATTTTAATAGAAAATTCTGAGTATAAATTCATTCATACTTCAGATGTTGAAGGCCCAAGCCAAAAGGACCAAACAGATTTTATTTTAGAAAATAAACCAAATTTGGTTTTTTTAGACGGTCCTTTATCCTACATGATTTATAAGTTTGGATTAGAAAATTTGGATAAATCTATTCAGAACATGGTAAAAATAATTGAAGAATGTCCTATTGAAAGCTTGATAATAGACCATCACTTCCTCAGGGATTTGAGATGGAAGGAAAAAATTGCAAAAGTTTATGAAGTAGCGGAAAAAAGAGATGTTAAAGTTCAGTGCGTTGCTGAATTTATAGGCAGGCCCGTTGAAATGCTAGAAGCTAGAAGAAAAGAACTTTATGAAAATTATCCAAAGATGGAATACAAGGCCAAAAAGAAATTGGGGGGAGAATAATATGAGGCTTGAAATTTTTATTTTGATGCTAATAGTTTCCATAATTACTTGTTTTATAATTTGGTTCTTCTTTTTCAGAAACTTAAATTTTCCAGGGAAGAATGTTTTAAGCTCAGGTCTGTACTTAATAATAATAGTTAGCTTTATGTTATTAGCAATAGAAACTTAATACTTTGGTGATGATTTTGAAATTGTTAGTTTATGATGTTGATTATGAAATTTTTGAAAATAAGGGAGTTATAGAAATTTTTTGTAAAGACGAAGAAGGAAAAAATTTTCTAGTTAGGGATAAAAACTTCTTCCCATATTTTTACGCTATGCCAAAAGGGGAAAGCGAAAAGTTGAGAGAAAAAATTGAAAAATTGGAAACTAGTAAAATTGGGGCAAAAATTATTGGGGTAAAAATAGAAAAAAAGATTTTTGAAGGAAAGGAAGTTGATGTTATTAAAATAATAATAGATAATCCAAGAAAAATTCCTGATGTGAGGGATGCTATAAAAGATTGGGAGGATGTGGAAGAAACTTTCGAGTACGACATACCTTTTTACAAAAGATATTTGCTTGATAAAAAAATTGAACCAATGGGTTGGATCGAAGTTGAAGGAAAAGAAGTTAAAATTGAAAATAAATTTAAAGTTGATAAAGTAATAGAGGCTGAAAATGTTTTTGCTGTAGACTATGATAAAGAAGTTAATTTCAAAATAATGAGCTTTGATACTGAATGGATAGAAGAAAATGGAAAAGACAAATTAATAATGCTCAGCCTTGTTGGAAATGATGGCTTTAAAAAGGTTCTAACATGCTACGAATGGGAAAATAAGCCTAGCTTTGTTGAATCCTTAAAAAACGAAAAAGAGATCATTCAAAGATTTGTGGAGATAGTTGAAGAGGAAGACCCTGAATTTTTAGTTGGATATAATTCTGATGGGTTTGATTTCCCGAAATTGAGGAAAAAGGCTGATGAATTTAAAATATCTCTAAAGTTAGGAAAAGATGGAAAGGAAGTAAGAAGTGTGAGAAGGGGAAGAATAAGCTCCACAAAGATTAGGGGAAGGGTTCATTTGGATTTATTTGTTTTTATAGATCATATACTATCTGCTAACCTGAAAAGCGAGGTTTTGACTTTAGACGAAGTATCACAAGAGCTACTGGGAATAGGAAAAAAAGAAATGGGATATAAAGAGATGGTTGAAATATGGAGTAAGAAAGAGCAACTTGAAAGGTTGGTTGAGTATTCTTTATGGGATTCCGAACTTACTTTAAAGCTGGCAGAAAACATTTTGCCCCAAATTTTTTCACTTTCCAAACTAACAAAGCTGTTACCATTTGATGTTTGCAGGAATACTTATTCTCAACTAGTTGAAGCTTTTTACATGAGCAAAGCTGTAGAAGATAATTTACTTATTCCAAACAGACCTAAAAAGGAAGAAATAGAAAAAAGAAGGCTTGCCCCTCCGTACAAAGGAGCGATAGTTATAGAGCCTAAAAAAGGAATTCATTCAAACGTTCTAGTTTTCGACTTCCGCTCGCTTTATCCGACTATCATAGTTACTCACAACATAAGTCCTGAGAATTTGAATTGTGGCCACGGGGAATGCAAAGAAAAAAATACCGTTCCAGAAACGAAGTATTATTTCTGCATTAAAAGAGAAGGGTTTATACCGAAGCATATAAGGAAGCTTATTGAGATGAGAAATGAGGTTAAAGAAAAGATGAAAAAAGTTAAAAGGGATTCTTTAGATTTTATAAAACTTAACAATTTTAACCAAGCACTTAAAACTATTGCAAACGCTTCTTACGGTTATTTTGGCTTTGTAGGAGCAAGATGGTATAAAAGAGAGTGTGGAAGCGCATGTGCTGCCTGGGGAAGGAAGTACATTAAACAAGTCATAGAAATGGCAAAGAAAAATGGGTTTGAAGTAATTTATGGCGATACAGATTCTTGTTTCCTTAAATTGGGAAATAATAATTAACTTTTTTAAATTTAAATTTTACGGAAAGGTTTAAAAATAGATGATTTTTTTATGATATTCTTAAGCTTTTCGGAAAAGTTTAAAAGCTAGCCAGCTTATAAAGTAAACAGGTGGAAGAATGGCAAAGAAGAAGAAAAAGGAAGAAACTGAACAACCCCAAGCCTAGCCTTTTTTTAATTTTTAAACTTTTTTTAATAATTATGGATGAAAAAGAGCTTTCTGTTAAAAAAGCTCTGGAATTTGTAGAAAATGTGAATAAAAGTTTACCCGGTATAATAGAGCTTGAGTTTAGGGGTATATACGAAGCAGGGATTTTCGTTTCAAGGGAAAAAGGGGAAGTGGGCGCAAAGAAAAGATACGCACTAATAGATTATGAAGGGAATTTGGAAATTCGTGGTTTTGAAACTGTTAGGAGAGATTGGTGTGAGCTTTCAAAAAAGATTCAAAGAGAGGTTCTAGTAACTATACTTAAAGAAAAGAATAGGGAAAAAGCTATTCAATTGGTAAGGGATACTATTAAAAAGATAAGGGAGAGGAAAGTTTCGTTGGAGGACTTAATAATATACGAGCAAATTACTCGTCCTTTAAGCCAATATCAGCAAATTGGCCCGCATGTAAGAGCTGCTATGAAAGCAAGGGAAAGAGGAAGGCTTATAGGGGAAGGAATGGTAATAGGTTTTATAATAGTTAAAGGGAGTGGAAGTATTTCTGAAAGAGCTGAACCTGCAGAGGATGTTACAATAGAAGATTATGATCCCGAGTATTACATACATCATCAAATACTTCCTGCTGCAATGCGTGTTTTAAAAGCCTTAGAAGTAAAAGAAGAGGAGGTTTTGAAAGGAAAAGAACAAATCGACCTTAAAAAGTTTTTAAAATAGTTAAAAACCGAGTAATTTTCTTGCCTTTTTGCTCATCATACTTGGATTCCAAGGAGGATCGAAGGTAATTTCTACCTCAACATCCTTTACGCCCTTAACCTTACGGATTTTTTCCTTCACATCTTCTATTATTCTATAGCTCATAGGGCAAAATGGGTTTGTTAAGGTCATTTTAACTTTTACTTTACCGTTTTCTATTTTTATTCCATAAATTAAGCCTAAGTCAACTATGCTTACAGGAATTTCTGGATCATAGCATTCGTTCAAAACTCTTAAAACCTCTTTCTTCGAAACCATCTCAAACAACTATATTTATTTTTTCTCCGCATTTTCCACATTTATTTCCTTCAAGGTTTACTTTTTCTACCCAGAAACCTGTTCTTTCTATAAGCAATTCATTGCAATTTGGACAATAAGTATTCTCGCATCTATGACCAGGAACATTGCCTATGTAGACAAATTTTAAGCCAATCCTTTTTGCCTCTTCTATAAAGCTTTCCAAAGTATTAACTGGAGTAATGGGTATTTCGGTAAGTCTATAATCCGGATAGAATCTTAAAACGTGAAAAGGTGTTTCAGGGCCAAGATTTTCTATTATCCATTTAACAACCTTTCTAAATTGTTCGAAATTCTCTCCTATCTTTGGGACTATTAAATCAGTAATTTCTACATGAACCTCAAATTTTTTCAAATTTCTTAAGAATTCGAAAACCGGCTCGTTGGAGGGGACAGAAGAATACTTTAAAAGAAAAGAAGGGTCGTTTGAAGCTTTGAAATCTACTGTTGCAGCGTCCAAGAATTTAGAAATCTTCCTCAAAGCTTGCAAGCTCATGTAACCATTTGTTACGAAAGTGTTTAACATACCATTTTTATGAGCTAATTTTGCAACCTCATAAGCAAATTCAAAGTATATTGTTGGTTCTGTATAAGTATGGCTTATTATTTTGCAATTATTTTCTTCTGCCATCCTAACTATTTCCTCTGGCTCATATTTATCCCCAAAAATTTCAGGTAGACCATCATGGCTTATTAACCAATTACAACAAAATTCACATCTCCAGTTACATCCCCTACAAGCATAAGATAAAGCTGTACTTCCTGGATAGAAATGGAAAAGAGGTTTCTTTTCTATTGGATCGAAATTTAACCCTACAATTCTTCCATAATTTAAAGTGTAAAGCTTGTTATTCCTGTTTTCCCTTACCATACAAAAACCTCTTTTTCCTGGCAAGATAAGGCATTTCCTTGCGCAAAGGTTGCATCTTATACCTTCTTTTTCCCTTTTCCAAAGCATTGCTAGCTTTTCCATCTTCTTCCCTTATAACCCATTTACAGCTGAAGTCGATTCGAAAAATTTTCTTCACAATCTTCAACATTTGAAATGTTGTAGCTAGATAAAAGTATTGAAATTGTAGAGAAAAATGGAGCGATCTTTCTCATAAAAACCTACTTTTTCTTTTTACACTTCCCCGCCATTCTTCTCAAAATAATTATGAAAGCGCTTATATAAGTTTTTTCTTTTATAGTAAACCCCAAAAATTATTCCAGCTAGTAAACCAAAGAAATGGCTTCCATGGGCTATTTTGCTTGGAATAAAAATTCCCATGAATTCCGTAAAGGCCCAGAAGAATGCAGCAACTATCATAGGCATTGGCAAATATCCTACGTAGACCATTGCATACGGTTCAAGTATAGCTAAGCATCCCATTATTCCATATATTGCTCCAGAAGCTCCAACTACTGGCATGTTTACGTCTAAAGTAGTGAGCATGTAGCCAAAATTTCCCAGAATTCCTGAAACTAGAAAAAGTAAAAGATAATCTCTTTTACTCATTCTTCTCTCAAGATAAATACCGAACATAAATAAACCAAGCATGTTGAAGAAAAGATGAGCAGGACCTGCGTGCAAGAAGATGGAAGTCAAAATAGTCCATGGCCTTAAAAATAATTGGGATGGTACAAAGTAAAGATTTTCCTCAAAGTAGGGTATTAGCTGTAAAAAGAAAAAGATTATGCAAATTAAAATCAGCTGAAGGGTTGTACTTTCTTTCATAAAATGATTTCATTTTTTAAAGTTAAGAAGTTTAAATTTGAAGTATGGAAGAAGAGATTCTAAAGAATTACGAAAAAGCTAAAGAAATATCCGATGAAGTTTTGCCCTTTGCAAAGAGTCTAGTAAAAGAAGGGGCGAGCATTTTAGAAATAGCAGAAAAGATAGAAGGGAAGATTAGGGAGTTGGGAGCAAAGCCTGCTTTTCCTGTTAACATTTCAATAAATGAAGTAGCTGCCCACTATACTCCTGATATAAATGAACAAACAAGGATAAAAGAGAACGACTTGGTTAAAGTTGATTTTGGTGTTCAAGTTAACGGTTACATTTGGGACAGAGCTTTTAGCATTTCCATAGGATATGAAGATGAATTAATAGAAGTTTCGGAAAAAGCTTTGAATGAAGCATTAAAAGCTGTAAAATCTGGAATAAAAGTTTGTGAAATTTCTGAAATAATAGAAAACGTCGTAACTTCCCATGGATTCAATCCTGTTAGGAACTTAAGCGGACATGGTTTGGAAAGATACAATCAACATGGTTTCCCTTCCATACCAAACTCAAAAAATAGCATGGAATGGGAGATAAAGGATATGGCTATAGCTATAGAAGTTTTCGTTACCAATGGATTTGGATATGTAAAAGAATCATCACCTACTCTAATCTACAAATTTAAGCAGGAAAAGCCTGTTAGGATGATAGAAGCTAGAAAAATATTGGAAATGGCAAAAAAGGAATTTGAATTCCTCCCTTTTACAAAAAGATGGATAAAAGGAATCAGCCCTTTGAAAATAGATTTAGCTTTAAGACAACTTTTAAACGTAGATGCTATCACAGACTTTCCCGTTCTAAAGGAAATTTCTGGAGGAAAGGTTGCTCAAAGTGAAGAGACTTTGATAGTCAGATAACTTTTTAATTTTAAAACTCTTTAATTAATTCAAGTGAGGAATATGGCATTTTCATACACTAATAAAAAAGGGATAACATTTTGGCTCCATGAAAAGGAAGGAAAAGGTGGTGTAAAGCTTTATTACTTCAGTAAAGATCCTACTAATGCCATAGATTTACCAGAAGGGTTTACAGTGGTAGAAAATCCAAAAACAGGACTTCCGATGATCAAGAAAAAGTAGTTATTTGGCATATTTACTTTTTACTCTTTCCCTCGCTGAAGTAAATTTTGCAAGAGATGCCACCAAAAGGAAATTGCAACTACTGCACCTCCCATGGGTTATCCTTAAATCTTTTTTTGGTATTCTTTTTCCGCATCTCGGGCACTTAATCGATATGGATACCATTATTTTGCCCTCTTCTTTACCCAGTAGAATTCGTTATTATCCCGATCTATTTTCTTAAGGACTTTCTTTTTTCTTACCAATTCTTCCATCTGAGCTTTAAGAGTATTAAGCGAAACTATTTTCTTCGTTTTTTCGTTAAGTATGAAATTTATTGTTAGAATCTTAAGAGGCTCTGAAGATTTGCTCAATATATCCAGAATAAGAGGCTCTAAATCGTAAACTTCGCTTCTTCCTCTCATATTTTTATACTAGCTTTTCAAAAATATAAACAAATAGGGATAAGAGTGAGAAAGTTAAAGTAAAATGTAAAATTTAAGCCTTATTTGCCCAAATTAAAGAAAAAATTTTCCTTATAAAAATTTTAAAAGCCAAATATTATCCCGTTTTTAAGAAAAAAATGAAAAAATATTTAATAAGTTAAAACACAAAATACTATATAAGCACATGCCCCAGTTGGCGCATTTTAAAGTGATAGAATGAGAAAGGATACTATAAAAAACATCCTTAAAATAGTTAAGTGCTTAAAGGAAACGGAAGGAGGGTGGCTTTGGATAAGAGAAATAGGAAGAAGATGTAATTTGCATCACAAAACAGTTTCTAGACTAATTAATCAGCATCTTGGAATTTTCATAGAATCCCAAAAATTTGAGCCATTTAACGTAGTAATGGTTAGACTCAAGCCTGGAACTGAAGTGAATGGAGTATTGAAATTTTTAAATGTGATGGAAAAGGTTAAAAAAAGCAATAAAAGAATTACTTAAGTTGATTTTAATCTTACCCAACCTTGCCCATCTTTTGAAAATCTTTCTATTTCATTCGTTCTTTTTGCCATATTTGTAAGTAAGCCTCTAAGAGATGATACAGAAACTCCTAATCTCTGGGCCAGGTCCTTGTAACTTATTTCCTTTACTTCTTGAAGTATAGTTAGAACCTCAGCCATTTTTGAAGTTAAAGGTAATTTGGATTCTATTGTCTCTATCTGCCTAAATATTTCGGTTTTTACGGGCTCTTGAGTCTGGGCTGCTAATACCCGGAGCTGATTTAAAGCGCTTTGAAGCGCTTTGAAGCGCTCTTCCTCATCCTTTTCATGCTGTTGAGCAATCTCCAAAAGTTTGGATATTTTTTCTTTAAGTTCTATATTAAACCAATCTTTTGTAACCATTTGGGTTTCTATTCGCAATAAAGAATTTTCTATTTCCTTCAGACTTCTTCCTACATATCCGGCTGCGACACCTAATTGAAGGGATTCCTTTTGAAGTTCGATAGTTGAAGGCTCTATTCTTTGCTTATCTTGCTGTGTGTTCATTAAATTTTCCAAAACTTTAGCGCTTTCGAGCGCTTGGTAAGGTGCTTCAAAGCGCTTTGAAGCGCTTTCGAGCGCTTTTGCATCGCTTTGAAGCGCTGTTGAAGCGCTTTGAAGCGCTTCAACGCTGTGCTTTTTTCTAAAAAATCTTAATATTCGATCTATTAAGCTCACTATTTTATATTAGTTATCCTACTATTTAAATCTCACTTTTTTATAAAAAAACTTGAGCTTTGCAGGACGACATCGGCTCATGAATTTTTAAACTCTCACTTTATTTTAATAAGAAACCCTCTTTTTTAAAATATATTATTTTAAGTATATTTTAAGAAAAATGTTTTATTTCAGATTCATTTTAAACTATATTTTGTAAATTATATTTTTAATAAAACATTTTTTTCAACTCTCACTTTTTTAAAATGCACAATATATTAAATTTTAATGGCGCATTTTAATTTAAATTAAAGGAAAACTCTCTTATTTAAACTAGAAAAAAGAAAAAAATGTAAAAATCCGGATTTTAAACCCAAAAAATTAGAAAATTTTCTTCTTTTTTAAGAAAAATCTACAAATAATAAATTTTTAATAAATTTGAAACTCATTAATAGCGCAATTTACCAAAGTTTTTGGCGCATTTTAAAGGAATCTCTTCGAAAAAGTTCGTATAAGATATATTATACGAACTTTATTTGGACATTCCAAAATATA
>CAZPVR010000022.1:0-10412 GCA_964590365.1 uncultured archaeon | reverse complement strand
CAAGTTGTTCTCAAACTTTATAATATCATTTGATGATTTTTTTAATATAAGAATTAGGTATTAATGCTCATTAAATTAAGAAAATTTAAAATAACAACAAATTTTTGCTTAAGGGATTGAAATGAGAGGAATTTATTATGGGTTATGCATCAATTGTAAAGGCTCAATTTCAGATGAACGCCTTCTAAAGCTTGGAATATGCAAAAGATGCATAGAAAGTGTTAAAGGAGTAAGTTGGAAAAGAGCTTTAAAAATTCTAAAGGAGAAAGGTAATCTATACTTTGCATCAGAACTATTAGATTTTTATAATAATTTAAAGGAATTTTCCACTTTTTTCAAGAAAGCAATTGGCCAAAAAATGTGGTCTCTTCAAGAAACTTGGGCAAGAAGAATTCTGCTAAAAAGAAACTTTTCCATAGTTGCGCCTACTGGAGTGGGAAAAACGGTTTTAGGGATAATAGCTTCATTGTACTTTGCAACGAAGGGAAAAAAGAGTTACATCATAGTTCCTACTGCTCTTTTAGTTCAACAGTTAGCTGAAAAAATAGATGAATTTTCGAAAAGACTTGGAATAAATCCTAAGCTTCTTTACTACCATACATCCTTGACCAAAAAGGAAAGGGAAAGTGTGCTTGAGAAAATAGCTAAAGATGATTTTGAAATTCTTTTAACGACAGAAAAGTTTCTCATAAACCACTTTGAAATTTTCAAAGGAAAAAAATTTGATTTGGTTTTTGTTGACGATGTGGATTCTTTTCTCAAATCTCCTAGAAACATAGATAGAATCCTTTCCATACTTGGTTTTAGTGAAGATGTTATAGCTTTAGGCTTCAAACTCATAGAATTAAGAAAAGAAGCAAACAGGCAAATAAGGATGGGTAAAAGAGCTGAGCAAATTTTGGAGCAAATCGAATCGATAAGGAAAGAAATAGAGGAATACAAGCAGAGAAATGACATAGGTTTATTGGTCGTTTCCGGCGCAACTTTAAAAGCTAAGAGAACTAAGAGAATAAGGCTTTTTGAAGAACTTTTAAAATTCCAAGTAGGTTTTAAGCCAGAGTTTCTAAGGAATATAAAGGACTTTTATGTTGAAGGAAAAGATATGGAAAAACAGGTTTTAGATTTGATTAAAAAATTTGGTTCTGGCTGTCTTGTTTTCATACCCTCTCCTTTAGGAAAAGAGTATGCGCTTAAGATGAATGAATTTTTAAACCAGAATGGTATTAAATCAAACGTATACATGAAAATGGATGAAGAGCTCCTTTCAAAATTTGAAAACGGAGAATACGATGTTTTAATAGGTATAGCTACTTTCAGAAGTCCTCTTGCAAGAGGTGTGGACCTTCCTGAAAGGATAAGATACGTAATTTTTGCAGGAGTTCCTAGGATGGAAATTAGGCTAAGCTGGGAAGAATTTAACCCTTCCATCCTTCTTACCCTTCTCAAAAACATTAGAGAGTTTTTGGAAAAGGAGGATCAAGAAAGGGCAAGTGAAGTGATAAACAACTTAAAGTCTATAGTTCCTGTTGATAAACAAACTTTGGAAAGAATTAAGGAGTCTATAGAAAAAAGAATTTCTTTGAACGAGTACGAGGATTATATTAAGAGAATTGTTCTGGAAGCAAGGGAATTTGTTAAGAGCGCAATTACCCAAAAGGTTATAGAGCGAATAATGCAAAGCAAAGAGGTATCTCTTACAAAGAAAGATAAAGACATTTACTTACTAGTTTCAGACCCAATAGCTTACATTCAAGCTTCAGGCAGAGCCTCTAGAATGTTTGCCGGTGGTATAACGCATGGAGCTAGCTTTCTGTTAATAGATGATGAGAAAGCATTCTTCTCCCTTAAAAGAAAGCTAGAATTGATTCTTGAAGAATCGACATGGGCCAAATTTAAGCAAAGAAATGTTGAAAAATGGTTTAGGAAAATAGATGAGGACAGGAAGCTCATAAGGGAAATAGCAGAAGGAAAGGTTGTGAAAAGGGTAAAGAATTTGATAAAAGCAGCTCTCCTCATAGTAGAATCGCCAACGAAAGCAAGAACTATATCAAGATTCTTCGGAAGACCTTATAAAAGAAAGATAGGAAACATAACTGTATTTGAAGTTAGCACTGGAAAATTTTTACTTAACATAATTCCGAGCATGGGCCATACTTACGATTTAGTTATAGAGGAAGGTTTTCATGGTGTTTTGGTAAAAGATGGAAAATTCGTGCCAGTATTCGACTTTATAAAGAAGTGTAAAAAGTGTGGGGAACAATTTACAGAGTTTGAATTTTGTCCAAAGTGCAAGAGTCAGGAATTTTTCTCTAAAAGCGAGCTGATAAAAGCTATGAGAGATATTGCTTTAGAGGTTAATTCAATTTTTATAGCTACAGATCCAGATAGAGAAGGAGAAAAAATTGCTTACGACATTTATTGCTCTCTCTACCCTCTAAACAAAAATATAGAAAGGTTGGAGTTCCATGAAATTACAAAGAAAGCATTTTTGCAGGCAATAAAGAAAAGGAGGAAAATAAATTTGAGGATGGTTGAGGCTCAAATAGTAAGGAGGATAGAAGATAGATGGATAGGCTTTGAGCTGAGCCAAAAACTTTGGCATGTATTTAAAAATTATAGGCTTTCTGCAGGAAGGGTTCAAACACCTGTTTTGAAATGGATAATAGAAAGGGTGAAAGAATCAAAAAAGAGGAAGAAAGTTCTTTCTGCCGTTCTTTCTAATGGTTTAAAAGTTTTTATGGAGAATCCTACTATAAAATTCCCGATTGATGTAAACAGAATGAAAGCAAAAATAATGGATTTGAAGGAGGAAGAAAGGATTTTGAACCCCTTACCACCCTATACAACTGACACTTTAATTCGCGATGCCTCTGCAAGGCTTGGCTTTTCTGCAACGAAAACTATGATGATAGCTCAGGATTTGTTTGAAACAGGTCTTTGCACCTACCATAGAACAGATTCAACTACAGTTTCTGCTACAGGAATGAACGTTGCAAAAAATTATCTTCAAGAAAAAAACATTCCCTTATTTTCTCCCAGGAAATATTTCATGCCTGGTGCGCATGAGTGCATAAGGCCTACCAGAGCTTTGGATTCTGAGCAACTAAAAAATTTAATTTCAACGGGCATTTTAAAATTTCCTAAAAGATTAACTAACGACCATTTTCAGCTCTATGATTTAATCTTTAAACGCTTTATAGCAAGCCAAATGAAGGAAGTTAAATTGCTTTACCAGAAATTCAAGGTTTTAATAGATAGCAATGAAGTAGAAATGGAGAATCCGATAAAGGTAATAAGCGAAGGATTTAACTTGGTTATGCCAATAAAAATTTTTGCCCCAGTTAGCGAGGGAGAATATAAGTTAAAATTCGCAAAACTTTTGTTTTTGCCTTTAGCTTTGCCGTTTACTCAAGGAGAAATAATTTCTCTAATGAAGGAAAAAGGTATAGGAAGGCCAAGCACTTATGCAAAAATTGTTTCAACTTTGATAGAAAGGAAATATGTTTTTGAGAGAAAAAACAGGCTTGTAAACACGCTCTTAGGATTTAAAGTTTGCAAGTATTTATGCTCAAGATTTTCGAAGTACATTTCTGAAGAAACGACCAAAAGGTTGGAATCTCTTATGGATATGATAGAAGAGGGAAAGGCGGATTATGAAAAAGTTATTGAAGAACTCTACAAAGAAGTTTTGGAAATAAGAAAAGGGTTTGCTGTACCAAAGCAAAAAAGTCCGTTTCAAAACTATTGAGCTTTTTTAGATTTTTTTCCGTAAGTTATACTCGAAATCACGTAATAAGTTGCAGTGGAAAATGCAAATACAACGTTGGCCCAAAACCTATTTTCCCACCCTTTTGCAAAGATGAAAATCAAAGAATAAATTACTACAAATGGCAATAGAGATTTTAAAACGAGGGAAAAAGGCAATCTTTTATAATCTGCTTCACCAAATACATCTTCATAAGATTTCAATTTAAATTCCTTCGCAATTTCTTCCTCTTTTTTGCCCGTTATAAGCCTATGGCCAATGGAAAGAGCGAGAACACTGCCTTGCACGAAGGAATATGCAATAATTTTCGGTTCTGCTAAATCATAAATCAGATAAAAAAGCAATAGGAGGAAAAGATTTGAAGGGAAGAAGGTTTCCGGGAATATGTAAATCTCTAAGGATAGCGCGAATAAAATCATTATTCCAATCACCAACACAAAAAAGAAATAAAGGAGCACGGCTTTAATAACATCTGCTGCCGTTGGAATAGTTTCGAATTTAAATGATAAGGGGCAAAATATTTTTACGATGGAAGTAAGGCCCACGATTGGAATGAAAAGTAGAAAGAATGGTATAGCATTTTTAGAATTGATTAAACCTTTTAGTGCAAGGTAAAGTATAAGAGAGAAAAGGATAACTATTTCTACTAAGCCTTTAATTCCGTAAATTTTAACCTGAGTTTTTAAAAATATTACTACTGAGGAAATAAAAAATAGTGAAACCATAATGATTGGGATTATTCCAACTGATGTTCTAACAATAAATAAAACAAAAATTATAGGCGTAGATGTAAGATTTGGTAGAAAAATTGCAGTAAAAATTGCAGATAGAAGAATTATGAGAACAAAAAGAAGTAAAATTCTTTTCCAGTGAGTTTTTACAGTCCTTATTAAAAAAATGCTTCTTCTCATAATTTTTAAATTTGATTTTTTGTTTTTAAGTAAAAAGCAAATTTTAAATATTTTAAAAAACAAACATTAGTGTGGGTTTTGTTAAAAGCAGTTTTGGCCCTTGAAGACGGAACTATATTTGAAGGTAAAGGGTTCGGCTATCCTTCTGAGGTTTCTGGAGAGGTCGTTTTTAATACGGGAATGGTAGGATATCCAGAAGCTTTAACAGACCCTTCTTATTTTGGTCAAATTCTTGTTCAAACTTATGTTCTTATCGGATGTTACGGCGTTCCTTCCTTTTCTTTAAAAGAAAACGGAATTCCTCTACATTTCGAATCTGATGGAATAAAGGTTAAAGGTTATGTAGTTCATGAGCTTCAAAGAAATCCAAGCCATTGGAGCTGCGAAAAAAGTTTGGAAGAATGGCTTTATGAGCAAAAAATTCCGGGAATAGAAGGGATAGATACTCGCGAGCTAACAAAAAAATTAAGAGTGAAAGGAGTAATGCTGGGGATTTTAAAAGTTGGTGATTTTGATTTAGAGGAAATGGAAGAAAAAATAAGAGAAATAGAAGACCCTAACAAGCAAAATTTAGTTAAAGAAGTGAGCATTCCCAAACCAATAGAGTACAACCTTGGAAAAACAAAAATTGTTTTGATAGATTGCGGAGTAAAATTTGGAATTCTTAGAAGCTTGCTCTCAAGAAATTTAAGCTTGATAAGGGTTCCTTACGATTTTCCTGCTGATAAAATCCTTGATTATGAGCCAAAAGGAATAGTAATTTCTAATGGTCCAGGGGATCCAAAAATGTGTGAAGAAACTATAAAAAACGTTAAAGAGCTTCTGGAAACCGATTTGCCCATAATGGGAATTTGTCTTGGGAATCAAATTCTTGCTCTAGCTTCTGGAGCAAACACTTACAAGCTTAAGTTTGGCCACCGAGGCCAAAACCATCCTGTTATTGATTTGAAAACGAAAAAATGTTATATAACGAGCCAAAACCATGGCTATGCCGTAGAAGCAAATTCTTTAAAAGAAACCGATTTCGAGCCATGGTTTATTAATGCTAACGATAAAACAATAGAAGGAATAAGGCACAAGAAAAAAAGAATTTTTGGGGTTCAATTCCATCCAGAAGCTTCTCCTGGCCCTATTGACACAGAATTCCTTTTTGATTTATTCTTGAAAGAGGTGGAAAAATGCCGAAATTAGAGGGAATAAAAAAAGTTTTGATCCTTGGTTCAGGAGCTATAAAAATAGGGGAGGCAGGAGAGTTTGATTATTCAGGAGCCCAAGCCATAAAAGCTTTGAAGGAAGAAGGAATAAAAGTAATACTTGTAAATCCTAACGTAGCAACGATTCAAACTGATGAAAAATTTGTTGATAAGGTTTATTTTCTTCCCATTACCCCAGAATTTGTCGAAAAAGTAATAGAAGAGGAAAAACCGGATGGAATTTTATTGACTTTTGGTGGGCAGACTGCTTTGAATTGTGGAGTAGAACTTTTTGAAAGAGGAGTTTATGAAAAATATAAAGTAAAAGTTTTAGGAACGAGTGTAGAAGCTATAGAAAATGCAAGCAATAGGGAAAAATTCAAGGAGATTTTAACAAAGAATGATATTCCTGTTCCAAAGAGCGGAAAGGCAAACAGTTTGGAAGAAGCAATAAAAGTTGCAAGAGAAATTGGCTATCCGGTTATGGTTAGAGTAGCTTATACTTTAGGTGGGCAGGGAACAGGAGTAGCTTATGATGAAAGTCAACTTATAGAAATTGTTTCTCGCGGCCTAGCTCACAGTAGAATAAAACAAGTTTTAATAGAAGAATATCTTGGAAAATGGAAGGAAGTTGAGTATGAAGTCATGAGGGATTGCGACGATAATTGCATAATAGTTTGCAACATGGAGAATTTTGACCCTATGGGAATTCATACCGGTGATAGCATAGTTGTTGCTCCTTCTCAAACTTTAACTAACAGAGAATACCATTTGCTCAGAAGTGTAAGCTTCAAAGTTGTTAGAGCATTAAAAATTGTTGGTGAATGCAACATTCAGTTTGCTTTAAACCCAAACTCTGAAGAATTTAGGGTAATAGAAGTTAATCCTCGCCTTTCAAGAAGTTCTGCCTTAGCTTCAAAAGCTACTGGCTATCCGATAGCTTACATAGCTGCAAAACTTTCATTAGGCTATACTTTACCCGAGCTAATAAACAAAGTTACTGGAATAACTACTGCTTGCTTTGAGCCTGCTTTAGATTATGTAGTTGTTAAAATTCCACGCTGGGATTTCCAGAAGTTCAAGAAAGTGAGCAGAAGAATAGGAACTCAAATGAAGTCTGTGGGAGAAGTAATGGCGATAGGAAGAAGGTTTGAAGAGGCTTTGCAGAAAGCTGTTAGGATGCTTGACTTGGGTAAAGAGCTTACAGATACAGAAGACCTAAGCGATGATTTGGAAAAAATTAGGGAAGAACTAGAAAATCCAACTGACCAAAGGCTTTTCTATATTGTTAAAGCAATACAAAAAGGAATTGAAATAGAAGAAATAAACAAGTTAACGGGAATAGACAAATGGTTTTTGTATAAAATAAAAGGGATAGTTGAAGCTGAAAGAAATTTCAAAAAGTTAGATAGGGAAAATTTGAAAGAAATGAAGAGACTTGGTTTTTCGGATAGAAAAATAGCCCAAATTCTTGGAATGGACGAAAAAGAAATAAGAAAGATAAGAAAATCCCTTGGAATCATTCCTGTTGTTAAACAAATAGATACTTTAGCTGCCGAATGGCCTGCTCAAACTAACTATCTTTACATAACTTATAATGGCGAGAAGGATGATATAGAATTCCCAAATAAAACAAAAGCCATCGTTCTCGGCTCAGGTTGTTATAGAATTGGCTCAAGTGTAGAATTTGATTGGTGTTGCGTTAATATGGCTTGGGCCTTGAAAAAGAAAATTGAGGAAGTTATAATGATAAATTACAATCCTGAAACTGTTTCAACAGATTTTGATGTTTTAGATAAACTTTACTTTGAAGAATTAACTCTAGAAAGAGTTTTAGATATAGTTGAAAAGGAGAACCCTTTAGGTTTAGTAGTTTGTGTGGGAGGACAAATAGCAAATAGTCTTGCCCCAAAGCTTGCAAGCGAAAACGTGAAAATTATTGGAGCAAGTGCAGAAAGTATAGATAGAGCGGAAGATAGGGCAAAGTTTAGCTCATTACTAAACGAATTGAGGATTCCCCAGCCAGAATGGTGCAAAGCAGAAAGTATAGAAAAAGTTAAAGAATTTGCAAAAGAAGTTGGATATCCTGTTCTTATAAGGCCTTCCTACGTTCTTTCAGGCTCTGCAATGAAAGTTGCTAGGAATGAAAGAGAAATAGAAGAATACTTACAATTAGCTTCAAAAGTTTCAAGAGAATATCCAGTTGTCGTTTCAAAGTTCATAGAAGGAGCAAGGGAGGTTGAGGTTGACGGAGTTTGTGACGGAGAAAACGTTTTTATAGGAGCGATAATAGAGCATGTGGAGCAGGCAGGGGTTCATTCAGGCGATGCTACCATGAGCATTCCTGCGATAAGTTTAAAAGAGGATGTAAAAAGAAAAATAAGAACTTATACAAAAAACATAGCAAGAAAGCTTAGGATAGTCGGCCCTTTCAACATTCAATTTTTAGTTAAGGATGGAGAAGCTTATGTAATTGAATGTAATTTAAGAGCTAGCAGAAGCATGCCATTTGTCTCCAAGACTTTAGGAATCAACCTAATGGAATTAAGCGCGATGGCAATCCTTGGTGAAGAGATTCCTGATGGGGAAAAAGTTCCTAAAAGATATGGGGTAAAATCGCCTCAATTTTCGTTCATGAGGCTTGAAAGAGCAGACCCTATTCTGAGCGTTGAAATGGTTTCAACTGGAGAAGTAGCATGTTTTGGGAAAAGTTTTGAAGAAGCTTTTATCAAATCACTAATAGCAAGTGGTTTTAACATACCAAAAGCAGGTGATAAAGTTTTGTTAATTTCAACAAACAGTTTTGGAATAGAGATAGGAAGAATGCTTGAAAATAAAGGTTTTGAAGTTTTTGTCCCTCAAGAAATTTATCAAAACTTCAAAAATTCATCGTTAAACGTGAAGGAAGTTAGAGAAAATATAATAAATTATTTAGCCAATAAAGAAGTAAAGATGGTGATAAATGTGCCTGCGGAAGAAAATGATTTAGAATATCATTTAAGAAGAAAAGCAGTTGAGTTCGGAATTCCTTTAATCACAAACTTTAACTTATTGGAAAGATTTTTGAGGGTTATACCATGAGTTTTAAAGGAAAGGATGTAATTTCGATAAGAGATTTTAGCAAGGAAGAAATAGAAGAAATTCTTAAAGAAGCGGAAAAAATGGAAGCTGCCTTAGCTAAAAATGTTAGATTGAATTATTTAGAAGGAAAGATTTTAGCAAACCTATTCTTTGAACCAAGCACAAGAACAAGACTTTCCTTTGCAAGTGCGATGCAAAAGCTTGGCGGAAGCGTTATAGGATTTGAGGATGTAACTACTACTTCTATAGCAAAGGGAGAAAGTTTAATAGATACCGTTAAAACAGTGGAAAAATACTGTGATTTAATAGTGATTCGTCATCCAAGAGAAGGTTCTGCAAGACTTGCAGCCGAAATCTCGGAAAAACCTGTGATAAACGCAGGGGATGGAGCAAACCAGCATCCAACACAAACAATTCTCGATTTATACACGATAAAAAAACTGAAAGGAAGAATAAAAGGTTTAAATGTAGCTTTGGTTGGTGACTTAAAGTATGGAAGGGTAATGAAAAGTCTTGCTTATGGTTTAGCTATGTTTGAAGCCAGTTTAACGCTAGTTTCGCCCGTTGGTTTAGAACTTCCTGAAGAAACAATAAAGGAAATTGTTGAAAAGTTTGACGCAGAAATAATTCAAACAGATAATGTTATTTCAGGATTAAAGAATGCTGATGTAATCTATGTTTGCAGAATACAAAAGGAGAGGTTTGAAGATGCGTACGAAGCAGAAAAAGTACAAAAAAGTTTTAGAATAACCTTGCAAATGTTAGAAAAAACAAAAGAAGATGCGATAATTCTTCATGCTTTACCTAAGACAGTAGAAATAGAGCCAAGCATAGATAAAACAAAAAAAGCAAAGTATTTTGATCAAGTTTATTATGGAATTCCTGTAAGAATGGCAATTATTAATCTGGTGTGTCCATGAGTGAAAAAGAATTGCTAGTAAGAAAAATAGAAAACGGAACGGTAATAGACCATATTCCAGCCGGTTTTGGGCTTAAAGTTGCTTCTCTTTTGAATCTGGAAAAAACTCATTCAACCTCTGTGATTTTGATGAACGTGGAAAGCAAAAAATTGGGAAAGAAAGACGTGGTAAAAGTGGAGAATAGGGAATTAACAGAAAAGGAAGTAAGTAAAATAGCTTTGATAGCCCCTTCTGCAACTTTAAACATAGTAAGAAATTGGAAGGTTGTGGAGAAAAAACAAATTTCTTTGCCTAAAATTCTTGAAGGGGTAATTAAATGTCCAAATAAAAATTGTATAACAAATTATGAAGAAGTAAGCTCTAAGTTTATAGTTGAAGAAAAAGAACCTTTAAAGCTTCGTTGCTATTTCTGCGAAAGGGTCTTTACAAGAGAAGAAGTAACTTAAAATTAGTTAAGCGTTTGTGAATTTTGGCAACTTCCTTTTTTCACAGCTTTGGAATATACCAACTATAGCTTCATTACAAAAAGGACTGTTAACTG
>CAZPVR010000021.1:0-10462 GCA_964590365.1 uncultured archaeon | reverse complement strand
TTATTTCTGAAAGTAATAAAGATGCGTACGGAAAGCTTTTATCTAACAACCAGAGAATTTTAGCTTACCAACTTAGAAAATTTGATAAAAAGTATAAAATTTCAAAGCAGGAAAAAACTTTGGCTAAAGGTCTCCAGCAAATTGAAAAAATAATTGAAAGGATTGGCTTTCAAGGAAATTTCAGAGCGATAAAAGAAACAGCCTCCTTAATTTTCCATGAAGCTGTAAAAAGTGGGATTTTGAAGGGCAGAAAGAAGGATGAAATTTGTGCAGGATCTGTCTGCCTAGCTATAAAGTTGCATAATATACCAAGAAGCTTCAGAGAAGTAGCAGAGGCTACAGGAATGGGAAGGAGATATGTAGAAAGGGGTTATAGAATTCTCTTAAAAAATTTGAACTATAAAGTAGGGCCAACTAGTTATTCTGATTACACTAAAAAAATAGCAAATAACTTGAATATTTATGGAAAAACGGAGGAAATTGCATGCAAAATAGCTAGATTAGTTGAAAGAGAAAGGATGAGATATAGTAAAGATCCTTTAGGCTTTGCCGGTGCTTCAATTTACATTGCTTCTCTCCTAACCGGAGAAAGAAGGAGCCAAGATGAAATAAGTAAAACAAGTGGCGTTACAGCCGTAACTATAAGGAAGAGGATGAAGGAGTTGAAAGAAAAATTTTTGTTCGAGGTAGAACTTTAAACCATATAAACTAATTTTTCCAACTCAATATTATGGATTTAGAAGAAAGAATAGAGTTAATCAAAAAAGAACCTACTGAAGAAATATTGACTGAAAAAGATTTAAGAGAATTGTTGCAAACTCATGAGAGGCCTGAGCATTACCAAGGTTTTGAAATTTCTGGAAAGCTTCACTTAGGAAATTTGATAGTGAGCGGTATAAAAATAAACGATTTCCTAAGAGCAAAAGTAAAATGCAAAGTTTTTCTTGCCGATTGGCATACTTTTCTAAACAAAAAGCTGGGTGGAAATTGGGAAAATATTAAGAAAGCTTGCGAATATTATAAAGAGGCTTTCGAATTTTTCTGTCCTGGTGTTAAAGTAATTTTGGGAAGCGAGCTCTATTTCAACAACAATGAATATTGGAAGGATGTGGTAAAATTTTCATCCTTAGTGACCCTATCAAGGTTAATGAGAACTTTAACAATAATGGGGAGGAGTGAAAAGGAAAAACTGTTTGCCTCACAAATGATTTATTCTCCTATGCAAGCTGTTGACGTTAAGTATCTGTGCCAAATAGCACATGGTGGAACTGACCAAAGAAAAATTCATGTTCTATGCAGAGAAATTTTTCCGAAGCTTGGCTGGGAAAAGCCTGTAGCCGTTCATCATCATCTAATACCAGGCTTGGATAAACCGCCTGAATTAAAGGATAAAGCTGAAAGAGTGATAGCATCTAAAATGAGCAAATCAAAGCCTTGGACATGTATTTTTATTCATGACAAAGAAGAGGAGATAAGGGAAAAAATTAGAAAAGCATGGTGTCCTGAGGGAATTGTTGAAGAAAATCCTATTTTAGAATATGCTAAATACATAATTTTCAGGGTTAAAAAAAGTTTTGAGATTGAGAGGGAAGCAAAGTATGGGGGCACAATAGAATTCTTTGATTACAAAGAACTGGAAGAATATTATAGGCAAAGGAAAATTCACCCTTTGGATTTGAAAGAAAATGTTGCGAGGGAATTGAACGAAATATTGAAGCCTATAAGAGAGCATTTTGAAAAACCAAAAAATAAAAAGCTCCTTGAAATTTTTAAAACTGCAGAAATTACTAGATGATTAAATTATGTATTTTTCTCTCACTATGAAGTAAAATATTATTCCTAGTAGTATTATCAAAAAGCTGTTGAAGATTATTTCTAAAGGGAATTGGAAAAGGAGGAATAAGCAGAAAAAAGAAGCTATCAGAGGGGGAAGGGGTATATTTCTTATCGAAAATGGAATTTTAAATCCTCTTGGAATTTTCGGTCGATATATCCTGAGCAAAATTATGGAAACGTTTACTAAGTAAAAGCAGAAGATTGTTAGGAAGTTTGAAATTTCGGCCATAACTCTTAAATCCCTAACCAGTAAAACGCTTATTAAAGAGGATGTTGAAATCAGAATCGTTGAGATGAAAGGTGTCTTTCTCCTTGAAAGTATGGAAAGGACTTTGGGGAAAAGCCTTTCCTTACCAAAGCTGTATAAAAGCCTAGATCCTGAAACTGTTAAACCTAAAACAGTGCTGGAGGTTGCAAAAATTGCGGAAAAAAGAACAAAATAGCCAAGCTCAATTCCAAAATTTTCTAAAACTGCCTCAAACAAAGGAGCGCTAGATTTTGAAAGTATCCTTATATCGAGCAGATTCAAGGTTGCAATGCAAACTAAAGTATAAATTATCATACAGATTAAAATTGAGAAAACTATTGCTTTTGGTATAAACTTTTTTGGTGCTCTTGTTTCTTCCGATTCTGCAGGAATCAGTTCAAAGCCTGCGTATGCAAAAAATATGAGGCCTGCACCGTACAAAACATTCTTTCCGATTTCAACGTTAACAAAAATTTGCTTAGTTGGCTTGCTTAAAAAAATCCCAAGAATTATTACGAGAATTAAACCAAAAAGGGCTGAGAATGTTAGGAAAAGAGTTACGTTAACAGATTCTTTTATTCCGAGGTAAGATAGAATTCCTGCTAGTATTATTATCAAAGCTGAAAGGAGAATTTCGTCTAAAGGAAGAAATTTGGAGAAATAACCCCCGAACGCTATTGAAACTGTTGAAATTGCGAATATGCAAACAAGTATTAAGGACCATTGAACCAAAAATCCCCATATCTTACCTCCAAAAATTTTGAAAGCATCCCTTATGACTTTATAATAGCTTGAAGTATCCGGATAAATGCTTGCCATTTCAGCAAAGCTTAACCCTGTCAAAAGGGAAAGAATTCCCGCTAACATTACTGAAATCCACGAAGAATAGCCCGCTACCCCAGCAACTTTCCCTATTATGGTGTAAATCCCTGCCCCTACTATTATTCCAATTCCGAATATTAAAACATCCCTAAACCTCAAAACCCTTTTGAGTGGCATTAAAATTAATTTTAAATCCTGTAAAAATAAATTCAAGTTATGGATTTCGCTCTTGAGGCCACGTTAGAATTCAGCAAGCCTTTAGATTTTCTAACTCAAACTTTTCCTTCATTGATAGCAACCATGAACTCAGAGCTTTTGAGGAAAGGTGTTCCAAAAGAGCAAGAAGGCTCAAGGATAGTGAACTGGAAAATTATCGGGACAAAAATTTTTCTTAGGATAGAAGGCACTACTTATTTAAGGCCTCACGATGCTTTGCTGAGAATAAAGAACTTCCTTGCTGAAAAATTCGGAAAAGAACATGGAATCGGCCTTCGCGACGTTTTGGTAAAGGAATATGAAATAAGGTTTAAGCCTAAAAGAGCTCCAAAGCAAATGGTTGAAGTTAAGGTTCCTTGGGTAAAAGAAATAGTCCAATATGGAAAAGAACTTTTAATTAAACTTCAAAATTTGGACTCTACCTGTTTAGAAGATAGATATGTGGAAAGGATTTTAAAGAGAATAGATGAAAAAATTTTGGCTCAGTACGTTAAGGGAAAGGAGGAGACAAAGGAGCTAATTAAAAAGAGTAAAGGGAGGATAAAGAATTATAAAATAAAAAAGGATGTGACCGAAGAGCTAGTGAAATTGGGATGGATAAAGAATTTTGAATTGGCAGGTGTATGGCATTTCCTTCCTCCTATGGCCTCATTGATAAGAGCAATAGAAAGCTTGATAGTTGAAAGAATAGCCAAGCCAATGGGATTTGAAGAAATATTTTTACCAAAAATGGTTTCCCTCGAAACTGAAAGAAAAAAAGGACAATTAGCCATTCCAAACGATATGTTTTGGATTTGCCCTCCGGTTTCAAAAGATGCAAAAGAATTCGAAGAATTCGTTGATTATGTAGAAGTTACGCAGAAAATTCCGAAAGAGCTTTTGTCAAAGAAGCTCGATTTTCCGATAGGAGCCTTGTCTTATGCGCAATGCGAACCATTTTACCAAATTTTTGAAAAGGAAATCGTGGATAGCGAAACGCTTCCGTTAAAATTCTTCGATAGGTTTGGGCCGACTTGGAGGTATGAGGCAGGGGGACTAAAAGGGATAGAAAGGTTGAATGAGTTTTATAGAATTGAATTCGTTTTTCTAGGATTACCTGAGCAAGTTGTGAGCATAAGGGATGAAATAAAAGATAGAACTTTAGAGATTGTGGACAAAATTTTTGATGTTGAATGGAAGTTGGAAAAGGTTACGCCAGTCTACTTAGAACATGCGGGAAAGGTTGAGGAAGAGAAGGATGAGCTTGTAAAAACTTATGATTTGTCCGTTTTGCTTCCGTTCCAAACTCCGAGCAGGCCTGAAAAAGAATTGGAAATTGCCTCTTTCCACGTTCATACAAACTTTTACACAGAAAGATTTAAAATAAAAGAGAAAAGTGGGAAGGAATTGTGGACAGGATGCGCAGGTTTAGGGCCGACAAGATTCGCTTACGTTTTTCTTTTGAGGCATGGCTTTGAATTTGAAAAATGGCCTGATGAAATAAAGAAAAGGATCAAGAAATTGCCAAAAGGTTTGAAGTTAGTTAGCTGGCCTTGATTGAATGCGGGCGCCGGGATTTGAACCCGGGTCACGAGCTTGGAAGGCTCGGGTCCTAGGCCATACTAGACCACGCCCGCTTTAATAATTCTTATTTTCGCTCAAGCTTATAAATTCAATTCCCTATTTTTAATTTATGAACTTGATAAAAAAGTTTTTGAAAAGATTTAAAAGAGTTTTTCCCTCAGCAGAATTGGAAAGAGAGCTCATTCCGTTGAAAGGAGAAGAAATTATACCTAAAACAGCTAAGAAGAAAAAGCCGCGAAAAATTTAAGTTTATCATAAAACAATTTTGAAAGAGAGTATGAGCGAATTTCCGCTGTTGCCATTGGAGAAGATAGCAAAGAAGGCTGGGAAAGAGGTTGGGGTGGATAGGATTTCGTTAGCAGGAGTAAAGGAGCTGAGAAATGCTTTGCTTGAAATTGCTGAAAGAATAGCAAAAGATGCAGTTGCTGCATGCAACCATGCAAAAAGAGTTACTGTAAAAAGAGAAGATATCTTAATGGCTGTGAGGAGGTGAAAAATGGAAAAGACAACTTGTGCTATAAAGGATTTGAAGCCTGGAGGATTCGTTTTAATAGATAACGTTCCTTGCAGAGTTGAAAAGGTTTCTGTTTCCACAAGCGGAAAGCACGGAGCAGCGAAAGCAAGGGTTGAAGCAATCGGTTTATTGGATGGAAAAAGAAGAAGCATGATAAAGCCTGCGGATGAAAGTGTTGAGGTTCCGATAGTAGTAAAAAAATCTGCTCAAGTTTTAGCTATAATTGGAGAAAACGTACAGCTTATGGATTTAACTGATTATTCTGTTTTTGAGCTTCCCATACCAGAAGAAATGAAGGGGAAAATAAAGCAAGGCGAAGAGATTCCTTATTATGAGGTTGTTGGGATAAAAACTATAAAACCTTTGAAATAATTTAAGGTAAAATTTCGAAATTATTTAAGTGGAAGAAAAAATTATAGTAGATGTTCTAAATCAACTTCCTATGGATGAGCAAAGAATTGAAATAGTTGAAAGGAAAGGACTTGGTCATCCCGATACGATTTGTGACTTAATAGCTGATGAAATTGAAAGAAGCCTAACAAAAGAATACATAAAAAAATTTGGCCTCGTACTTCATCACAACATAGACAAAGGCTTATTGGTGGCAGGGGAAGCTGAGCATAAGTTTGGCGGCGGGAAAATAAAAAAGCCTATGGTTTTAATAATAGGAGATAGAGCAAGTTATTCTTTTGGAGGAGAAATTATTCCTATAAAAGAAATTGCGATAAAAGTAGCAAAGAATTGGTTTAAGGAAAATTTAAGATTTTTGGATCCTGATGAGAACGTAAAATATCAGGTTGAATTGAAGCAAGCATCAGCTGCATTGAGAGAAATTTTTAAGAAAAAATTGATAGGGTCAAACGATACTTCTGCTGCTGTAGGTTATTATCCTCTCAGCAAATGCGAAAGAATCGTTATCGATTTAGAAAAATTCATCAACTCGAAAAAATTTAAGAAGGAATTCCCAGAATGCGGTGAGGATGTGAAAATAATGTGCATTAGGAATAAAGATTTTATAAAGCTTATATTAGCAATTGCTTTTGTTGATAGGTTCGTTCAATCCGAAGAAGATTATTTTAGAAAAAAGGATGAAATTCTTGAAGTTGCAAAAGATTTCGTTTCAAATTATACAGAAAATTTTGAGATTGAGATAAACTCTTTGGATGAAAAAGGGAAAGGTGTTGCGGGAATTTATCTTACAGTAACCGGAACTTGTGCAGATACTTCTGATTCTGGTGAGGTTGGAAGGGGTAATAGGGTAAATGGAGTAATTCCTTTAAACAGACCCATAAGCTCGGAAGCTGCTGCGGGGAAGAATTCTGTTTCGCACGTTGGAAAAATTTATAACATTTTGTCTCACAAAATAGCAGAAGAAATTTTTGAAAACGTTTCTGGATTAAAAGAAGTTTATGTTTGGCTGGTAAGCAAAATAGGCAATTCGCTAAAAAAACCTGAGCTCGTTGCTACCCAAATAATAGGAGAAAATGATTTGAAAAATTTTGAAAGTGAAGTAAAGGAGATAATTCAAAAAGAACTGGAAAATATCGATAAGTTTTGCAAGGAGCTGGCAAAAGGAAAATACAAAATCTGTTAAATCATCTTAAATATGCCCAAAGCCTTGCCCCTGTTTTTAAAAGCTTCATCGCCTCTTTTATACCTTTTTCTGTAAGTTTAGCCTTTTTCTCTTCACTAATCAGAAAACCATTCTTCTTTAAATTCTCAATAGCCTCCCTCACATTTTTTCTTTGCCTTCTCGGAAACTTTAATACTATTTCCTCTTCGGAAATGCTTTTCTTCTTTTTCATGAACACCAAGAAAGTTATTAAAACTGTTTTTTCCAGTTCTGTCAGCTTCATTCCAACATATGTTGGATTTTTGAACTACTTAAATTTTTTGGATGAAAATGGAAGTAAAGGAAGATAACTTTTTAAATTTTTTCACAATATTATAATTAGTTTTTGGCGAGAGTGATGAAAGGGAAATCGAGCGAGCAAAAAATTTATTCTTTCGTATGCGAAAATCCTGGTCTAAACACTTATCAGATTTCGAAAAAATTGAAAATGAGTGGTGGGAGAGTAAGACATACCTTAAAAATGCTCAATAAAAAAGGTTTGGTAAGGTTTAAGTTTGAAAGGAAAAGCCCGAGAATAAAAAAACTTACTTATCCTATAGAATTTTGGAAATTAATTCCAAGGATTGTAAGGTCGGAAATAAAAAAATTGAAAATTTAATATGCAACCTTAATCAATTTTCCCTTGCATTGAGGACATTCTTTAAATTTATCCGAATAAGTTTTATTGCATTTTGGGCAAAACTTCATAAAATATTTTTGCTTTTCAAACTATTTGTTTTAAACGTAAAAGAATTTAAAGATTAAAGATTTTTCTAATTTAATGCGATACTTAGTAATGAGAGAATGGAAGAATGAAAAAAGATGGATGGAATTCTGGAATGATGAAAAAACAGCAAGAAAGAATGCTTTAAACTGTGAATTTTGCAAGCATTCTATCTATGAGCAGCTTAGCAATAAAGAAGATTTTGTTTTCTTTTATCCTGCGAGATGCTGGAAAGCTTATGCTTATTTGGATAGCTTGCAAGAAGCATTCTCTGTTACAGGCCAACTTTATCTTTCATTCAATCACTTGCTATTCCATGGAAAGTTTAGCATAGAGCTGCGTCCAGTATTTTTCCTCTATGCCTCAGACAGAAAGGATGCGTTGGAATGGAAGAATAGGCTTTTGTATGTTATAAAAAGCGTAAAGGAAGTTAGGCCGGATTTTGAAGCAAAGATTAGAAGGGGGTGTGAAGGTTATGAATCTATTTTTGGACCTTGGCAATTCTGGAAAGAAAAAATGAAAGTGAAATATGGGGAAAATGTGGAGGAATTTTTAAAGGTTATGGAAAATGTTGTTTAGATTTTGAATTTTTCTCCAACCACTTTGGGACATAATCCTTAACCTTTTCAAAAACTTCCTTCATCGCTCTTAAATCATCCTCGCAATGCTTGATTATTTTTTCTTTTGCTGATTTGTTGCCACTCAAAAATTCTAAGTAGAGTTTATGCACATCTTTGCCAGTTAGCTCAAAAACTTTTTCTATTCCGAAGAATTTTGCAACTTCATCCAGCTTATTACTCCCAAACCTTAAATTTTCTTGAATTAGTTTGCATATGTCTATTATCTTGAATTCATAAATCTGAGAAATGTTAAGACCATACTTTATGGCTCTTGAAACCAAAAAAGGTATATCAAACTTCGAATACCAAATTACAAACTCTTCATCTTTATTCTCAACAAATACTTCCCACGTTTTTTCAATAGTATCTTTTTCCTTTTCTGGGCTTTCTGTGAAGAAAATCTTAAATTCTCCCTTTACAATGAAGCCTGCTGCGACCAAAATTCCTTCCTCAGCTCTCAAAGAAGTTGTCTCTAAATCAAAGAATATCATGATGTAATTTTCAAAAAGGAAGAATTTAAGTCTTTCCCAACCTTTTTTCCAAAAAATTCTTTGAAACTACCATAGGATAAGGCTGTTTATCAAGGCCGGCAACCTCAGGCGATTGGGAACAGCCGGCTTACCCCTCGCCCGAAGGCTTGGGGCTTACACCGCTGTCCCATCAACCTCCTCGTCTAGGAGAGCCTTCGTCCCCTTCCGCTCCTTGCGGAGCAGTCGGGAGAGTGGCCGTCTATTTTCCCGGGGGGCTTCGTCCTTAGATGCCTTCAGGACTTATCCCCATGCGGCTTAGCTGCCCGGCGATGCTATGAACAACCGGTAGACCAGAGGCCGCGGACGGACGTTCCTTTCGTACTAGTCCATCCTTCCGGTCAGACGGCCAGCACCTCCAGTAGATAGCGACCGAACTGTCTTTGTCGTCGCATGAGACCGGCGCGATTATCCAACTCATCTAAAGTCAAAAGACAAAATCGTTGGAAAGTGCTCTCATGCGATCACGACGTTCTGAACCCAGCTAACGTCCCCCTTTAACCAGTGGGCACCTGTACCCGTAGCCTTGAGGAGGTAAGTTTAACAAATTCTTCCCATTCTTTGATAGAACGAAAGGAACTTATTTTCTTTTCGCATAAATCTACTATCGAATCAAGAAGTTTATTTTTTTCAATTCCAAACCATACCCTGCTTTTCTTGGAAACATTCTAATACTTCCGTCCGCTAATACAAGTCCTACTATCTCCCAAAATTCTTTACTTACCTCCCCAATTTGGCCGCATTCAGTCTGAGACATTCATATCATTTTCTTTAATCAACATTTAAAAGAAAAGCTCTTTTCGGAACCTCGTTTCCGATATTTCCGTAAATATCTTATAGTATTTTTTTCTAATTGAACGTCTCAGATTACTGCACGGCCAGGAGGGGGGGAGCCGACAGCGACGCACCAACGCGCCGGGTCAATATACCCGCTCGTCGCTATCTACGTGGGATGAAAACCCCTTCGAGCTGTGGGCTTTCACCGGCATCCCGAAAGAGGAGGCCATTACACCAAGGATTTTAAAAAATCTATTATTTTTTCTTTGGTATCGAAATTCTCTAAATCTTTTTTTGTGAAATTTAAAGTTCTGAAAGCAAGATCTTCCAGATTTTCCGTTCTTCTCCCCGATTATATTAACCTTAACCTTTTAGTTTAAATTTTTCGGTGGGGCGTTTGCGGGTTAGGCCTCCTCTTTTCACGGGCCCATTATCCCCGAGTTAGCCGTGTGAGAGGTTTTACCTCTACACACTGTAGCTTTTCTGATACCACCGGCCCCCATTAAGAGGAACCGATGTATCGCTAGCCCAGGCTTTCGCCGTTGGATCCCTCGCTTTGCGGGATCCAATCAACCCAGCTTTTGCGCTTACACTCTACTCCGGATTTCTATCGGGTAGCAGAAGTTTGATCATAAGCTACCTCTTTCTTCATCTTTTCTCATTCTGGAGCAGTTTAATCATTCAAACTTCTGCTATGACCCGGATGAGCTGAGCTTTGGGCGCCCTTGATCCCTTACCAAGGGCGTACCGCTTGCTGGCCTAGGACCTAATTAGGTCGTATGCCCTTAATCATTCCTCATAACTTAAGGGACTCTTCATTTTAGGTCCTAGACTCCCAGCCGAACTGCCCATCTGATGCTGTCCTCTTTCGAGTAAGTCGTAAAATTGCGAAAGGCTAGTGTTACACTTTCCTCTCCACCTTGCCCGAAGACTCGGCTTCATAGAGTCCTAGCTACTCTATGCAACCGCAATTTTACGACAACATCAGACTGCAGTAAAGCTCT
>CAZPVR010000020.1:0-10561 GCA_964590365.1 uncultured archaeon | reverse complement strand
TCAGCATTCAAGTGTAATTGTTCTCTTAAAACATCTAGCATTACTTCTAAATCTACAACTATTGGGTCAGATTCATTCTGCTCGTTGAAAGTATTTTCTTGCGAATTCGGTAAAGTTCTTTTTAAAGCATAAAATAAATCTCTCAGGCTTGTATGGAGGTTTTGGTCTAAAAGTTCTTTACAGAAAGCTGCAACGAGCATGGTTTGCATGAATTTCTTTGCATGGCCTGTATGGAACAAAAACCTTTTTGCAGTTTTTTCTCCCAACGTTAGCATCCCAGTTTTTTTATCGTAAATTATATTCGAAAGCGAGCGAATGGGAATTTCTATGCTAGGATTTTTCTTTTCTTCTATATCAGCTAAGATTTTTTCTCCCAATTCTTCAAGCTTCTTCTTTGCTTCCTTCAAGTTTGCCCACCTCTTTTAAACTTTCCTTTTCAACATTTTCTTCTTCCACATCAACCTTCTTTTTAATCATATCTTCTAATTTCTTCAATATAACTTTGTAATCATTGCTAGTAAGCTTTGCTAAAGCGCGAGCAACTTCCGGTATATACCTTTCAAAAATCTGCCTTCTCAACAACCTTTCCCTTGCCTTTCTCTTCTGCCTTATGTAGCTTGCGAGCTTTCTTCCGGCATCTTGCAGAGCAAGCTTTATTTCCTTAACAATTTCTGGATAGTTTGCTATCGCTTGTTTTCCTTCTGAAGTGAAAGGTACCCAAACGGATGCGAAGTGAACGAGAATGGCTAAAGGGCCTATCGGCAAGGAATTTGCAGGTTGTTGTAAACCGTATCTTCTCCAATCCACTTCTTTTACAGCTTCTGTTATTGCGCAATCGCTTTGATGGTAGAGCAAAGGAACTTTGTTCGCAAATCTTAAAATTTTAGCAATTTCATTTTCGGGCAAATTCCCTCCATAGGCCAAACCAACTTCTACTTGGAATGGATAACCTCTATAAACTGAAGGTGGCCTCGAAATAGCAACAACGTATTCAGCCCCAATCTCTTTCTTCAACCCTTCTTCTATCAACTTTTCAGTTAAGGGGGATAAACAATCTGTTGGTGGTGCTTTAAGCTTAATCATTTGCATTGCCTTATGCAACCTTTCAGATTCCTCAGGAGTAATTTCTTGGGGTTTTCTCTTCAATTCTATCCTGGCCAACTTACAAATCTTTTCTGCAGAATTTTTTCCCAGTCTGCAAAATTCTGTAGTTAGGAATGATAGCATACTTTTTGTTTTCGTTTCTTTCAACATTCTTCTTAAAATTCCTAGTTCAACTCCATAAGGATGGGGTTTTATTTCTTTTGGCTGAACAGGAATTTCTTCGATCACTCTTTTAAATTCAACTTTCCCGTTTGGCCCATCAAAAATTATATGGGCGTAAGGGTTTACTATTGCTGTTTGTTTCAAGTATTCTAAAACAGAAGGAGGTTTTTCTGTGTATCTTCCTTCTATTTCCATTTCTATTCTTACACCATGCCATTTTTTCTCATTTTTCTCTCTTCTAAATGAAATTATATGGGGCTCGTTCTTTGCAACGTCAATCATAAGCTCAAAAATGCTAATGTGTTTTCCTGTACTCGAAATTATTTTTGTTGGTTTGCCTGTAGTTAATTGAGAGTATAATATAGCTCCATGGATTCCTAGGCCGAAAATACCTCTACTTTGTCGAAGCTTGTAGAATTTACTTCCGTACAAAAATTTTCCAAAGGCATAAGGAATCTTTTCTTCCACAACTCCAGGTCCATTGTCCTCGACTATAACCTTAAACCTATCAGCTCCGGCTTGCTTCACTGAAACATAAATTTCTGGCAAAATGTTTGCTTCGTTCGTCGCGTCGAGCGAATTTTCAACAGCTTCCTTTATGACAGTAATTAAACTTTTTGTCGGGTTTTCATATCCAAGTAAATGCCTATTCTTTTCAAAAAATTCTGCTACGCTTACTTCCCTCATTTCCTTTGCCATCTTTTCGGCTATACTTTCTTCCATTTTATACCCTCTGTTTCTCTAAAAACCTATAAACTGAAGAATGCATACTTCCGGATAAAAGCATTTCTATAGCTTTTTTCGCATTAAATACCTCATTCCATTTTCCTATTATTGAAATTGTTTTTCCGTAAATTGAAATTTTAGTATTTGTGTATTTCTCTATCATTTTTTTCGCTTTTCCCTCACTTCCTATAACCCTTCCTTTAAGCTCTTTCATTCTATTTCTCGATTTTCCCGAAAAATCCTTCACGTTGATTATTTCAAGACAATATTCTTCGTCAAGCAGTTTTAAACAATCCTCAAACTCAAAACCCCTTCCAAACGCTTTTATAACATCCTTAACTCTTAGGGCTTTGAGAGCATCTTCACACTCTATTTCAACCTCTTCGTTTATCCTTATTTTGCAATCTGCAAGCCTTTCCAATTCCTCCAAAAATTTTTTATTCCTCCTTAAAACCTTTATTCTTTCTTCGGGTATTCTAACGAATTCTTTCATTTAAATCCTCCAAAATATCTTCTTTTACATCAATACCAATTCTTTGAAAGTACGAATTAATATTTTTTAAATCCCTCTCTAAAAAGTCTTTCGCTAGTGGATGGGAGAAAGTTACTGCTTGGCTGAAATCTATGAAGTAAGGCCTTTCCTTTAAAAGTATGTTATAAGGGCTTAAGTCAGAATGAATTAGTTTAGCTTTAATCAATTTTTTTAAGTTCTCAATTACTTCTTCATACACTATTTTTGCATCTTCCTCACTAAGAACTAAATCTATTAGACGTGGGGCAGGCTTTCCTTCCTCTCCTATAAAACTCATAACCAAGACATTCTCAAAGAAGGCTATTGGTTCAGGGCACCAAACTCCAGAATTAAAAGCAATTTTCAAATTTTTAAATTCTCTTTTACACCAATTGTAAACAACGCTTCTTCTATCTTTCCTTACAGCAAAGAATCTTGGATCGCTAACCAAATATTTCCACATGCTTTTAAAATCACAATGCTCAACTCTATAAACTTTTAAAGCAACCCAATTCCCTTTTTTATCCTTGGCTGAAAGAACACAGCTCTCCTTCCCCTCTTTTACCAAACTTTCCACAGTTTTTACGTACCCTTTATTCATAAGTCTAAAAATGGCTAGCAAAGTTTTTCTATCGAATACTTTCCTCTCTATCTTAAACTTTTCCCAAAAATCCTTCAAAGAACCACTAAATAAAATTTATTCCTTTAAGATAAATTCTAAGATTATTCCTGCAATTAAGGTTGCTATCCCCATAGGAATGCTAAAAATCAATGAAATATAGGGTAAATATAGATAGCTGAGAAAAGGAGTATAGCCTAGTATGAAGCTTACTATCCCTCCTCCCAAGCACCCTGCTAAAAAATATTTGAGCAATCTTTTCGCGTTCATAATTTTAATTTATCTTCTAAAAAGAAATAGTTTTTACATAACCCTTTCTCTTTAACCAATTGGCTTGGGTAGGAGTGTATTTGAAGATAACATCCCCCCTTTCATCCGATTGAGCTTTCCAGGGTTGAATTAAAACCAAATCATCCACAGCTATCCAAACCCTTTTTCTCAACCTACCAGGAATTCTGCATATCCTTGTTTTTCCATCATCGCATCTCACCCTCATTTTATCCCCGCCCAACATCATTTCAACTATTCCTAAAACCTCCCCTTCTTTCGGTATTCTAATTTTTGCTATTTCAACCTCTTCTTGACTTAGCTCAAATTTTTTCTTTCCCATATCACCACTATATTGATATTAATATGGTATCTCTATAAACTCTTTTCCCCCTTTCGAAACCAAAAAGCTTTCTTGAAATTTTTATTTTTGCCTTATACTTCTTCTTAAGAAAGTTTGCTATTTCGTTTGCACTCTTTTTCGACCCTATATAAAAATCAATTCCATTCTTCTGTTCCTCAACCTTTGAAACAAAAGCTAAGGAATCGAATTTTCTTAGAACTTCAATCTTTTCCTCTACTTCCCTCTCTATTTCTCTTTTAATTTCCTCTTTAACTCTAACTTGTAATATAGCTTGATAATAGCCACTTCTTTCCATAGAGCAAAAGTTGCATGTAAATTTTTTTATAATTAGTTTTATAGAAGCTTCTTCAATTTTTTCCAAATCATCAACTTTAATTTTCATTTTAATCAAAACATTTTCTCCTAAAATTTTGCAATCAATCCATTCTATTTTTTCTTTTTCAAGTATTTTTCCCAAAACGCTTTCTATCAATTCCTCTAAGTTTTCGCTAACAACATCTTTGAAGAAAAATTTTTTACAGAATTTACACTCTTTAATCAAAAGCGTATTCGGAATTTTATCTTTCAACGAAAATTTTTCCAAGAAACATTTTTCGCACACATTTTCATAAAATTTCTCTGTTTTAATTCCGCACTTCGGACAAAATTTTTCCCTCATTTTATCATCTTTTCGTTAATAATACAACTCTGCTCGCCTCATCTTCATCCTTATACTCATAACTTATCAACTCAGAAATTTTTCTCGCAAAATCCCTTATTTCATCCATAGAAGGCATATTCTCTTTTTTTAATCTTTTTTGACTTTCTCCAACATGCATATAGCTTTTAATTTCAACAAAATCTGGTTCTGCTTTTAAAATGAGTTTGGCATAATTTTGGGGGGATTTTAAATTCAAATCTTTAACAAGAGTGAGCCTTATAGCTTTTCTACAATTTAAGCTTGGAAACAATTCTAAGCTTCTGTTTATCCTTTCCCATCCATTTTCTATTAAAGGCCTGCATGCCTTTATGTATGTTTCTTCATCCGGAGCAGGAAGTGTTATGTACAATTGCCAAGGTAAACTTATTTTTTCTAAAATTTCAGGAAATGTTCCGTTCGTTACCAAAAAGCTTTTCATTTTCATCCTATGTGCTTCTTCTATCAATTCAGAAAGTTTAGGATATAAGCATGGCTCTCCTGATAAGCTTATTGCTATGTTAGTTGGGACTAAAGCCTCTTCCCACTTTTTCCTATCAACTTTCTCATTACCTTTAAATCCGGAGAGCAATTTTTTCCTTTCTTCTATAGCTTTTATCAAAATTTCTTTTGGTTCGTCTGGCTCCTCCTCAAAAGGAAATTCTTTCCAGCTTACATTTTCCCTATCATTACTCTGTATCCTCCAGCACCATAAGCAGCGATGGTCGCACCAAATTACGTTTGGGGAAAATTCCATGCATCTATGTGATTTTATTCCATACCATTTTTCCTTAAAGCAGACCTTGTTTTCACTCAAACTTTTTTTAGTCCAATGACAAATCTTTACAGCGCTATGATTACCTACTATTCTATACTGCTGAGAAAAGAGAATTTTTCTCACGTTTTCTGGGATTGGCATGCTTATATTTAAAGAAAGCATACTTAAAACTTTTCGCTAAAGCGCAAGTTTTAAAATTTAAGTTTTCAAAAATATTTTAAGCCCCAGTAGCTCAACGGTAGAGCACCTGCCTTGTACCTGCTAATTTGAGCTATGAAAGAAAGTTAGCAGGGGGTTGAGGGTTCGAATCCCTCCTGGGGCTTATGCAAGCTTTTAACTTTTTCATTTAAATTCCTCACAACTTTTTATTTTTATTAAAATACAATAGATAAAGAAGATGGCTTATAATTCCAAATCCAATTTCATGCGCTATTTAGAAATAGATTTTGCAAGAGGAATTTCAGTTTTTTGTATGATAATTTATCATTTCTTTTTCACGCTTCAATACCCTAATTCAAAAATAAGTTTTTTTGCAATTCCAATAGCATCTTCCTTTATAATAATATCAGGGATTTGCTTGCACATAAGCTATTCAAGGAGAAAAAATTTTATGAATTTCTTAAAAAGGGGAATTAAGCTTTCCATTCTTTCGTTAATAATAACATGCTTAAGCTTTTTATTTTTACAAAGAGGTTTCATAATTTTTGGAATTTTACATTTCTTCGCTTTTTCCTCATTCCTAATTTATCCTTTTTTAAAATTTTTGAAAGGGAGTAAAATCTTTCTTCCTCTTTCCATAATTTCAATTTTAATCGGTTTTTTAATTTCAAGGCTAGAAGTAAATTCATATTTTTTATTCTGGCTTGGCATTAGGCCAAAAAACTTTTTCACCTTCGATTTTTTCCCGCTATTTCCTTGGTTTGGGGTTTTGCTTTTTGGCGTTTTTTTAGGAAGAGTTTTTTATCCTAACGGAGAGAGAAGATTCCGTTTCAAAGGGATTAATTCAATTTTATTTAAATTCTTCGCCTTCCTCGGAAAGAATTCTTTAACAATTTACTTTTTACACGAGCCCATAATAATTCTTATTTTAAGTTTTTTTGTTCCTTTAAAGTTACCAGTAAAATTCTTAGGTTAAATTTTAAAAATTGGTAAAAGAATTATTTTAAGAGGGGTCGTCAGCTAGTATGGCTAGGCTGGCGGGCTCCAGTTAAGCTGGAGCTTTGAGGAAAGATGATACCCGCTCACGTGGGTTCAAATCCCACCGACCCCATCAGATTTTAAATCCGTATTCTCCAACAAGAGGCAAAAATATAACAGGGCCCAAGTTCTTTTTTATAATTTTTCCTCCTTCCAATTTTTTTATCTTTATTAAATCTTGCCCTCCAGAAACCCCTCCTACAGGAGCAACCAATATTCCATTTTCATTCAATTGCTCAATCAGCGGCTTGGGTATTTCGGGACATGCAGCACTTATCAAAATTTTATCGAAAGGCGCCTCTTTTTCCAGACCTTTTGAACCATCTCCTAAGAAAAGCTTTATTCCTCTATATCCAGCTCTCTTCAGATTTTTCTTCCCAAATTCAAAAGTTTCTTTATTTATCTCTATTCCAAAAATTTTTCCTTCGCCTATAACTTCTTTTATGTAAGCTAGAAGTATTCCCGAACCAAAACCAACTTCTAAAACTTTATCGCCTTTTTTAAGCTCTAGGGCATGTAAATAAATGGAATGCATGTGGGGTGCAGAAATAGTTGCATTTCCTGGTATCGGTAGAGGCGTATCCTCATACGCACTTTCCGCATATTCCTCCAGAACAAAAAGTTCTCTCTTAACTTTTAGCATCGCCTTTTCTATTCTTTCATCTTTTAAATAACCATTCTTTTTCAACTTCTCGACCATTTCCTTCCTTTTTTCCTCAAAATAGTTCATCTATCTCCCTAATACTTTTTTGTGTTAAGTATAATTTAATTGCATCCGCAAAGCTTTTTGATACATCTATTTTGCTAGTTTTGTTTTGAACGGAATTTGTTGAAACGATTTGAGAATATTTTTTAATTTCTTTTAACAAATCCTCTGAGAGAAGATGAATCACTATGCAATAAAACTTTTTAAAACCAAGCTTTTTAAGCAACTTTATAGTTTTTATTAAAGTTACTCCAGTACTAGCTATATCATCTATTATTATAGCATTTTTCTTTTTCATTTTTCTTTTACCAAAAACCTTCACCTCTTTTGGCCCAAACCTCTTCTTTCTAAGCACTATAAAATCAAAGCCTGAAATTTCTGAAATTCTTTTTAAAATTGGTTTGGATTCTATATCAGGCCCGACTAAAATCCACTCATCCTTAGAAAAATTTTTCTTTAAGTAATCCGCAATCTCCTTTTCACAGCTTACATTAAAGGAAGGAATGGAAAAAATTTCATCCAGATTTTTAATTCTGTGTAGATGAGGGTTTAAAACAAAAATTGCATCTATGCCAGAAGCTTCTATTAGCTTTGCTAAAGCTTTAGCACTTACACATTCATACTTTTTAAACATTTTATCCTGCCTCATATAGGCAAGGTAAGGAATCAATGCTATTACTTTCCTAGCTTTAAGATTTTTTGCTGTAAGCGAAGAAAAGAGGAGCTGAATAATCTTTTCATTCGGGTCTTGAGCAAGCGTTTGCACTATTATTACATCCTTTCCTTCCAAATTCTCTTTAATTCTAACGTAAGCCTCCATATCAGGGAAATACTTAACTTCTATTTCAGAAAATTTTGCTCCTATTCTTTTAGCAATTTTTCTTGCAAGTGATCTTGAAGACGGAAATGAAAGAACAATCATGTTTATCAATTAATCTTTTAAAAATAAATTATATGGAAAGGGAGGAGCTTGCAAAATTTATAGACCATACTAATGTAAGCCCTAATTCTACTGAAAAGGATATAGAAAAGCTTTGTAAAGAAGCGTTGAAATACAATTTTAACGCTGTTTGCGTTCCTGTAATTTGGGTTAAAAAAGCTAAGCAAATTGTTAAAAATAAGATTAAGGTTATAGCTGTAGTAGGTTTTCCTTTCGGTTTTAACCCCACAGAATCAAAAGTTTTGGAAACAAAGATCGGAATAAAAAATGGTGCTGATGAAATAGACATGGTTTTAAACAGATGCTGGCTCAAGAGTAAAAAATATGATTTGGTTGAAAATGACATTAGGGAAGTTGTTAAAGCTGCAAAGGGTAAAGTTAAAGTTATAATCGAAACTCCTGATTTGAGCGAAGAAGAGATTAAAAAAGCTTGTTTAATAGCTAAAAGGGCAGGGGCAGAGTTCATAAAGACATGTACTGGTTTAAGAGGAGGGGTGAGAATTAAAGATGTAAGGTTGATTAAAAAATTTGTTCCTGGTATGAAAATTAAGGCCTCTGGAGGAATAAGAGATTATAAAAAGGCATTAAGGCTAATAGAAGAAGGGGCATCAAGAATTGGAACAAGCTCGGGAGTAAAGATAATAAAAGGATTAAAAGTTAGTAAAAAAGTAAAATATTAGTGAGAAAATGGAAACTGTGCCAATAACTATTTTAATAGTTCTCTTCTCTGTTTACTTGGGAATATTTTTGGCAAGAATCTCAACCCAAATTTTGCCAGAGGACTTTTGCTTTTCCAACGATGAATGTGAATGGGTAATAACGAATTGCTGCCCAGAAAATGCAGGAGCAAAGTGGGAATGTGTAAATAAGAAAAGTTTTATCGAGCCAGAGTGCCAAGGAATAATAATTTGTCCTCAAGTAATTTCTCCAAGGCCACAAAAGCAGTGCGTTTGTGAAAATGGGAAGTGTGTGGCAAGATGAAGTTAAAAGTAAGGCTTTTAGGAATAAGCTCAGGAGGAAAGCCCATTGTTGTTTTAAATTCTGAGGATGCAGAAGATTTGGGGATAAGGGGCTTGGATAGAGTTGTTTTAAAATATGATGGGAGTGAAATAACAGCAATAGTGAACATAACTTCACAATTTGTTAAAAAAGGAGAAATAGGGGTTTATGAAGAGTTGGATCATATAAAGCTTAAGGAAGGTAAGATTATAGACGTTGAAGTTGCTAGTTTTCCAAAATCTTTAGAATACATAAAGGAAAAGCTTAACGGAAGAAGGTTGGGATACGAGGAAATGGAGGAAATTGTTAAGGATGTCATAAAAGGGAATTTAACTGACATAGAAATCGCTTCTTTCGTTACTGCTTTGCATTTTCTCGGCTTGGACATGGAGGAAGCGGCAAATTTAAGCTTAGCCATGGTTAAAACTGGGGAAACTTTAAAATTAAAGAAGAAGAGGATTGTGGATAAACATTCCATAGGAGGAATTCTTGGGGATAAAACATCTTTAATATTAGTCCCTTTAATAGCTTCTTGCGGCTTAACGATACCAAAAACTTCTTCTCGTGCAATAACTTCTGCATGCGGAACTGCTGATAGAGCAGAAGTATTAATGCCTGTTGATTTGGATATAGAAGAAATGAAAAGGGTTGTGGAAAAAACCAATGGTTGCATAGTATGGGGAGGCGCATTGCATTTAGCTCCTGCTGACGATGTATTCATAAAAATAGAGAATCCCCTTGGAATAGATCCTTTGCTCTTCCCTTCTATAATGGCAAAGAAAAAGGCTGTTGGGGCAAATTATTTAGCCATAGATATTCCATGCGGAAGGTTCGCAAAAGTTAAAAGTTTGAGCGAAGCAAACAATTTGGCTAAAGATTTTGTTGAACTGGGAAGAAGGTTAGGGATAAAAACGAGATGTGCGATAACTTATGGTGAAGAGCCAATAGGCTATGCTATAGGCCCTGCGTTAGAGGCAAGAGAAGCGTTGCAAGTTTTGGAAGGTAGGCATATTCCGGATTTAATAAAAAAAGTTTGTAACTTAGCTAACATAATTTTTGAGCTGGTTGGTTTAAAAGTAAATCCTGAAAGGGTTCTAAGAAGCGGGAAAGCGCTGAAAAAGATGAGGGAAATAATAAAGGAGCAAGGAGGGGATGAAAAAATAAAAGCGAAGGATATAGAAATTGGAGATTATAAGATTGATGTAAAAGCTGAAAAAGCAGGAACAATTTTTTGGATGGACAATTATTCTTTAAATAGAATTGCAAGGGCTGCTGGTTCCCCTAAAGACAAAGGAGCAGGGGTTCTGATCTACAAGAAGGTTGGGGAAAGGGTTAAGAAAGGGGAGAAAATTCTAACGATTTTTTCTGAAAAGAATAGGAAGCTTAAAGGAGCGGAAAAAATTTTAGAGGAAAGTAAAATTTTTGGAATAGGAAAGAGTGAAATGGTTTTGAAGGAAGTAAGAGAATTTATTTTGGAAAGATAGCTACTTTATCATTAATCTTTCACAATCT
>CAZPVR010000019.1:0-10562 GCA_964590365.1 uncultured archaeon | reverse complement strand
CTGCAGAACCTGTTGGTATCGGGTTTGTTGGCTCATCCTCTAAACTACTTACATAACCATAAACTGCTGAAATGTTTACTGATCCAGTGTTCTTTATGTCCAAATATTTTACCTCACCTTCGCTCGAAGGAGTTACTGCAAACCATGTTAAATTCACTGGAGAAACAGTTATTTTCATTAATTCGGTAACGTTTACCGAAACATTTGTTTGGTTTGAAGTTGCTGCAAAAGTTGGAATTTTTAAGGACGATAAGATTGCTAATAGAGTTGCTATTAAAATGCTAGCAATCAGCTTTTTCATAATATTAATTTCCTTTTTCAAGTTATTATTTTTAACTTTTTTTATAATAATTATGAGGAAAGTCATTTTGATTTTTTTCTTGGTAGCCTTTCTTTTTCAAAAGGCCTTTGCTCAAGATTACATAATAGGAGTTTCTCCTCCTTTGTTAGAATTAAATGTTTCAAGGGGCTCGTCACGAATGCTAAACTTTTTTGTCCTCACTGCTTCAAACTCAACAATATTAGTTAAGCTTGAAGCATCCCCAGGCTTGACAGATTACTTTTCTGGAGCTAGAAGAATACATTTTTACAATTATTCAGAAGAAGATGCTTCTTCTTGGATAAAACCATTTTCCAATCCTATAGAGCTTAAACCTGGAAAGGAAGAAATAATAGCAGGAGTAAGAGCTTTGAGGGAAGTAAGTTTTTTAGTAAACATCCCAAAGGATGCTGAGCCGGGAATACATTTAGTTAGGGTAACACCAAAGCCTTATTTGCCAACAAGCTCAATTGGGCCAGTAGGAGTTCAAATAGCTACGGTTACTCCCATAACGATAGCTTTAAAAGTTGAGGGAAATGCCATTAGAGAAGGAAAAATTTTAGATGTAGTGGGATTTTATTCTGATGGGAATGTAATCTTTCAAGTCCATTTCCTAAACACAGGAACAGTAACAATTTCTGCAAGAGCAACTAAAATTGAGGTTTATGATAAAAACAAAAATTTGATAGCTACAATTTCTTCAGGAACTCAAAAAGTAAAGCCTGGAGAAAAAGCAGTTCTTTCTGCTTCCATCCCCTCTTCAAAAATAGAAGATAGCGAAGTTTTTGTTCGCGCTGTTGTGGATTTCTTAACAGGAAGTACAGAGAAAAATTCAACTGTAAGCATTCAGCCTTTAATTACTGCTGCAATAGTAAAGCCGGAAAAACCTTTTGAAATCCCAATTTGGCTAATAGTATTAATAGTTTTCGTTATAATTAGTATATTGGCATATAAGTGGTTGCATGAAGAGTAAAAAATTGAGTGAAAGAAATTTAAATATTTTGCTAATAGCTTTTTCAGTTGCTTGCAGCCTTTTAATAGTAATAGTTTCCTACCATTATTATCCACATGAATTTGTCGAAAACAGAACTTTTGAAGTTTATGAAAGTCCTTTCTTCATTTTTGAAAGAGTAAGGTATCCCTCTAAAGTTGAGATAGTTGAGGAAGGGGAAAGAATGCTATTGGGTTTTGTAACAGATCCTTGGAACTTAAATTTTGGTATAATTCCTTTAGGAGGTTATGGGACGAGGAATGTTAAAATCTTTAATTCTGAAAATTACAGCGTAAGGGTAAAGCTTTACGCTTATGGAAGCATAAATCCGTTGATAAAATTTGAAAAGAATGATTTGGTACTAAAGCCAAACGAAACTTTAACCATAAATATTTTCTTAAACACAACAAATTCAACTAAGCCAGGAAATTATACTGGCGAAATAGACATAGTTATAAAAAAGCCAAAGTATAGCTTCTTACAGTTTTTAGTGTGATGGTATGAAGCTATTAACTCTTTTTTTTATAATCCTAATTTTAATTCCTCTTGTTAGCGCTGGAGTTATTGAAATAGAAGTTAAAATGAAGCTAAGCGGAAAAATAAACTTTTTCTCGCTAGAAAGAAAAAACAATGTGATTAGGGCAATTAGCGAATTTTACAATTCCGGAAGCGTTCCTTACAAAGTTAGGGCAAGGCTGGATGTTTTAAAGAATGGTGAATTAATATTTACTGGATGGTCTGAAGAAAAGGATTTAATGCCTGGCGAGAGAAAGGATTTTGAAATTTATTGGATTTCTTTGGAGGAAGGGAATTTTGAATCTAGGATAAGATTTTACTTTGGCAATGAAATTGCAGAAGAGAATAAAAGTTTTAGGATAGATTATGTTAAAGCCCCGAAGGATGTTTTTTTGATAAAGAACTTCAGATGTTATGAAGATTATTTAAGGTTCGAAATAAGAGCTAACCAAAGCTTAGACAACGTTATAGTAACAGTTTCTGATTATATGCATGGATGGGTTTTCGAGCAGGTTAAATTAAATTTAACAGAGAATAGGAATAAAGAGGTTAAAATTAGATTCTATCCTACAGTTTGGAGGGAAAGCCTGGTAAAGATAAACGTATTTACTGAAGATGGGAGCTATTATTCATCTTCTAATTTTTACCTTAAAAAAGAAAAGGGCTTGTTAAAGTATTTGCATATGCTTTATGATAAGCTAAGCCTAATCTTCAATCTTTAAATGGTTTACATATGGAAACCATATGGACGAAATATTTATTCTATGAAAATTAAATATACAACGTGGAAAGTTTAGAGCAGAATATTTTGAATTTACTGCAGGATAACTTACTTTCAGTTTCCCAAATAGCAAAAAAGCTTAACATAAGAAAGGATGTGGCAGCAGCCTATCTTGAGTCCTTAAGGCAACAAGGAAAGCTCGAGCTATTTGAAATCGGGAAGTCAAAGGTTTACACTATTCCAAGAAGGCCGTTGGAAATGAGAAAACCAAGGATAATAGGAATAATTTCTGGAAAAGGTGGAGTTGGAAAGACAGTAACTTCCATAAACTTAACTTCGGCCTTAACCTATTTTGGTAAGAATGCAATTGCTCTTGACGGTGATATAAAAACTTCTGGCTTAGGTTTACAGCTAGGAATGTACTATTTTCCAGTAACCATTAACGATGTAATAAAGGATGAGAAAAGTATATTGAGCGCAATTTACATTCACCCTTCAGGCCTGAGAATAATTCCCTCCTCCTTGTCCATAGAGCCGGTTAATATTTCGAATTTAAATAAATTTTTAACCATTCCATACTTTGAAGACACTTTCATAATAGTAGATACCCCTCCAAGCTTGGATGATACAAAGGAAGTTCTAAAAATTTGTAACGAAGCAATTATAGTAACTCTTCCGGAAATTCCTTCTGTTGTAAACACCCTTAAAGTTGTGGAAATATGTAAGGAACTGAAAGTAAGGGTGCTCGGAATAATAGTTAATAGGTACAGAAAAGAGAAAAGCGAGTTAAAGCTGATAGAAATAGAAAAGGTTTGTGAGCTTCCGATTTTGGGTGCTATTCCTGAAGATAAGATTATAAGGAAAAGTATAAGGAAAGAGTACCCTTCCTTCTTTCTAAACCCAAACTCGAAATCATCCTTAGAATTCAAAAAAATTGCTGCAAAGCTACTTGGCTTCGATTATAAGCCAGGAATTCTTTCTAGGATTAAAGGTATATTTTATGGGTTGAGAATATGAAAAAAATTTTGATTTTAGCATTTTTCGCAATTTTCTTTACATCAAAGGCTCTTGCATATCCCTATTTCGAAGATGTTCGTTTAGAGCCTCAAAACGTTTTGTGTTTGGAGGATGAATGCGATTCCCCTAGCATTATAGCTTATTGTATGGATAGCGAAGGAAAGGATGTGAACGTCTTTGGTTCGTTAATTTCGCCAATAAGGATGCAAAATAATGAGAGCTTTCAGTTTGATGGAGAAAAATGGGTTTTCAAGCTTAGCCCTTACTACTTTGACCAAAAGAAGGCTTATTATACTTTTAACTTATACTGCAGCAATGGAAATGAGACGAATTCCACAACTCTAACCTTCAAAGTTTCAACACTTGAAGCTTTAATCAGATCTTTCAAATCGCCAGTATATTTAGGGGATAATTCTGAAATTAGGGTTAACATTAAAAAGGATGATGAATTTTTAACCAGCTATACTAACTTTATCCTAAGAATAAGCCAAGCAAGTTGGAATAAAACTGTTTATCTAAGCGGGGACGAATGGGTAATAAAATTCGATGCACCAAAAGTGAAAGGAATTTATGATGTTGAATTGATAATAAACGTAAGTATACCTTCTTATTCCTCAAAGACGATAAGCTTAAAGAAGAAGCTCGAAGTTAAAGAACCTTTGGAATTAATTCTTTCCTTGAACAAAAGAGAATTTGTTCCGAACGATTTAATAAAAATTACCGTATCTGCCTATGAAAAGGGTGAAGCAATAATCCTCTCAAAGGATTATTTGACCTTTAAAGTTGGTTCTGTTTTAATAGAAAGTGAAAAAATTTCTCTTTCAGCTTCAGGCAATTCTTTTATTTTTGAGTTTGGAATGCCAAACCTTTCCCCGGGGAATTATGATCTAGAGATAAGATTTAACTACAAAAATTATTCTTTAGTAAAAAGGGAACAAATTGGCTACATAATTCCAATCTCAGGAAAGTTCTTGGATTTGAATAATAAAGGGATAAGCGCAACGATAAGATTTTTGATTAATGGTATAGAAAAGAAGAAAATCTCCACAGATTCTTCAGGCTATTATTCAGGTTCTATAATTCCAGGAACTTACGATATAGAATTCACATTCCCACAATCAACTTTAACGCTCTATTCAGTAAACTTGGAAAATTTTGAAGATCCTATAAAGTACTATTATACGCAGAAGGATGTTGAGGGGATAAAAAGTGCAGGCTTTTTCATTTTTGAAACATCCCTTCCTTATTCTTATGCAAGAATAGTTATGAATTACGATGAGAGTAAGGTAAGAAATGAAAACAATTTAAAAATATTCAAATGTAAGGATTGGAACACAGGAAGCTTAACTTGTAACAGTGGTTGGGAGGAAGTTTTTGGTTTAATAGATAATGTTAAGAATACGGTAACTCTAGAAACAAAAAGTTTATCTGCTTACGTTATAGGAGAGAGTAAAAGCTTAGAGATACAGGTTAGCTTGAATAAAGAATTTTATTCTCCAGAAGAAGTAGTAATCATTACAGGAGTTGTTAGGGATTCTGAAAAGAATTTAATTCAAAATGCCTTGGTTAATATTACATTAGCTGGAATAATTTCAAAATCTGTTTATACAGATGCTGCAGGCATTTTTTCACTTGAATTTCCAGCTCCCAACGAAGGAACTTATAACATTTTTTTAGAAGCAAGTAAAAAAACTTATTCGAGCGCGAATTCTTCCCTAATGCTAAACGTTATAAGGAAAAAAGACATTTCCATAGTTTCCCCTGATTCGATAAGGATTGAGCAAGGTTCTGAGAAAATTTTTGATATTCTCTTAGTAAACACAGGACAAACAGATTTGTACAACATTTCAATATTCATTTCAGGAATTGCTAGCAATTATCTAGAATTCCCCCAGTTTTTGAATGAAATAAAGGTTGGGGAGGAGGTAAAAGTTCCGATTAAATTCAAAATTCCTGAAAACGAGCCTCCCTCAACTTCAAGCTTAACGATCAAAGTTAGGTTTAACGGTCAGGAGAAAACTCAAATATTAGGTTTTACTGTGCTTGCGAAATCCAATGCAACTGTAGAAAAGCCTTTAATCCCAACGGCAAAGATAGTATTGCCAAGCTTTTCTCCCGAATTAGCATACATATTAATTTTTGGCTTCTTGCTCATTTCATTCTCTTTCCTCTTAAAAAAGATTAAGAAAAGAAGGAAAGAGAGGGATGAAGTTATAAATCTTCTTCTCAACATAAAAAAGGAGATTAAAAAGGAAAAAATAGAGCACCCGATCCAAGCTTTTAATCTCTTAGTGGAAAAAGAAAGGGAAAAATCACTTTAACTTTTTCTCTATTTTCTTCAGCTTATCCTCAATATTCTTTTTCATTTCGTTGTAGGCTGAAAGAGTTATTATACCTTCTTCTTTCTCCCTTTCTAGGACTTCAAGCATTCTTAACAATCTCTCCCTTTCTTTAACTAAATCTTCTTTCTTCTCCTCCTTAACTTTTTCTACAGCCCTTCCCAAAGGAATTATGTAAGGTCTCAATGCAGGTATCTTCTTCCTCGTCAAAACGAGCAAAATAGTTATCGGAATTAAGATAGCTATTGCTGGAATTAGCCAAATTGGTATGAACGGTACAAAAATCGCTTTCCTAACTTGAAGTTTGCTTAACAAATCTCTTGCCTTTTCTATCAAATTCCTTGCGATTCTTACATTTTCCATCGCATCCTCAAACTTCTTGTTATTGAAATTTTCTTCAGCAAGGTTTATTTGAATCCTTATATCTTCAAGTAAAGTAATTAAAACAGAAACATCCTTACCTTCTGCTTCAGCTTTCTTAACATCCTGCTCGAGTAAAGCAAAATCTGATTTGAGCTTCATGATTTCATCTTCCAACAATTCCTCCAAAGATTGGAATATTGTTAAAGTTGCAAACTTTTGGTCGCTTACAACGCCTGCAATAGCTGTTAAAGTTATTCTTATACTCCCAAGCTTAGCGTTTTGTGGAATGTTGAACGTTATTAAGAAAACGTAGCTATCTCCTGGAGGTAGAATCTTATAAGTTGAAGGTGTAACGTTATACCAATCCAAAGGTATTCCGAATATAATGAAAGTTACGTTCTCCAAATTAACCTTTCCTGTATTTTTAACTATAACGCTTTCAGCCTTTGTCCCTCCCCTCACAACGCTTATGTTTTCCCTATAAGATACTATTTTAATTTCTGCAGCAACTTCTGTTGGAGTTGGTATTACTGCTGCAGCAGTTGGAACATAAGTTGGATAAATGTAAGTTATTGGAGGGGTAACGGGAGGATAAGCAGGAGGAGTAATATTCGGAGGAATTACCTCTCTTGCTAAAACTAGGAAAGTTTTGTTAGCTATTAATGGAGGTTGAACGCTATCATAAGTCATTTTAACGTTCAACGTATAAGTTCCCAGAGGCTGATTTGAGAATATATAAGCTTGTTTCGTTACTGTTTGATTTGAGAGCGAAGGAGTGTAAAACCAACCAGACTCATAGTAATAAGTTTTGTTCTCAGAAGAGACCCACCATTCTAGGAAAACATCTTGCGATACTTCTCCTTTGTTCTCTATAGTTACTATGAAATCTAAATAATCTCCCTGCCTTACCTCATTTTCAAGTAAATCTATCCATAAGTCATAAGGTCCTCCTCTAGCTACCCTAAAAGCTTTAAGCTTAAGAGTTTGGAATTCTGATTGAGTTGCATTAACTATTGCTAAGTACATCCCGCTTGGGGAGTCTGGTGACATAGCCCTTTGATAAGTATAAAATCCTACCATTTCTTTTTTCATGTTTGCGATTGTATCTGAAAAGTAAAGCAGGCCATCGGGTCTTAAAACTGTTAAATTGATGAAGTCGCAATCAACAGGCTTTCCCTCCCCGTTGTAAGTTAATATCCCAAACTTCATAGTATTATCAGGATACCAAACAACGGCAGTTTCTATGTCAGCAAATAAACCTGTTACAGTAACTGTCCTAGAAAGAACTTCAAAGCTCGAATTTTTTATTATGGAAAATGTCTCGTTTGCAACTTCATCAAAGTAGGTTGAAGTTGAAATTAATTCATAAATTCCTAAAGGAGAGTCTGACCCCAAAGTAAAAGTAGGAAGAGGATAAATTATTCCTTCAGAATTTGTTTTAGCAACGGAATAATGAGTAACATTTTTTGTGGAATCTTTTATTATGAATTCTACACTCACATTTTCCACCCCTCTATCACTCAAATTTCTTACGCTGTAATAAATTGAACCTTGATCGCCCTGATAATATTTTGAAGAAAGGGTTGAAACAAGGACGTTAAGTTTGTAGTATATTAAAAAGCTGGAATGCTTTTCTCCTTCATTCCCTACGTTATCTTTTGTGTATATTGTAAAATTATACCTCCCTCTTAAGCTCGTATTCCCTCCCCCATACTTAAAGTACCATTTTGTCAAATTCCCGCTTTCATAAACTTTAGTCATGTTAAAAGTTTGGGTTGTAAAGTTTGGTAGAGTTATATTTATCCTAGTCCAAGAAATTCCCGTTCCAGACCTATCCGTTACGTTTACGAAAAATTCTATGGGAGTTAATTGCTCAGTTTTATTCGGCGTTACTTCATACTCTATTATCGGCTCTACGTAAGGAACTAAACTAACTAATAAGCTTCTTGATTGTGGATTTGCTTGTTCTACTGCACTAACAACAAAAGTTGAATTGTAAATTGAAGGCGGAACTCCTGTAACATTGTAAGTTACGTAAAAGATATGAGAGCTTTTTGAGTTCACAGAAAAACTAGTCTCGCTAACTTTGGTATAATTTCCTTCTTCAGGAGAAACAGTAAAGTTAATGTAAGTATTTCCTAGGTTCGTTACGTTTACTTCACAGGCTATTCCTTGCTCAGGAGTTTGTGATCTTTGGCAGAATTCTGGTTGCATAGCCCATGTTCTATTTTCAGGAACTGTAACGTTAATTTCAATTAAATCAAACCCATCGTTTCCAGAAGAAACATTTATCGTTCCATTATAAATGCCAGCATAATATCCTAAAGGAACGCTTACATTTACAGCTACACTATAATTTAAACCAGGAGCTAAGCTATAAATATTGCTAGGAATGAATTCTACTTCAAAATCTTCACAAACAACTCCAGAAAAACAATCAAAACTAATATTTATCAACTCATCATTACCTTCAGATAAAACAGTAAAATTGCCAATAGTTTTTTCTGTTGCATCGGGAACGGTACCTTCTATTCTTTCTTCGCTTACATTAACTAAAGGATTCGATTCAACTATAACGTTAATTAAAGTTTTATTCCTGCCCGTTGAATTATCGGCATTCGTCCAAGAAGCGGAGATGTTAACATAATAATTTCCAGGCTCAGTGCCGTTGGGAATTGTAACGGAAAAAGATTTTAAACAATATTCACCTTTCCTTAAATCCCCACATTCTTCAAAATTTGGCATAGAATTCCAATTATTCGGCAATTCTATGCTTAAGTTTAAAGATCTTGCACTTGCTTTTCCAAAATTGGTTGCATTAGCTTCAAAATGGAAGGTTTCGCTATCCTTCATAGTTATTTTTCCTGCTGTATAACTTGTTATGTTCGTTGAAATGTTCACATAAGTTTGTGGAGGAATTAGTATTTCCAAAGTAAGTATATCATAATCATCGTTTCCAGAAGAAACATTTATCGTTCCATTATAAATGCCAGCATAATATCCTAAAGGAACGCTTACATTTACAGCTACACTATAATTTAAACCAGGAGCTAAGCTATAAATATTGCTAGGAATGAATTCTACTTCAAAATCTTCACAAACAACTCCAGAAAAACAATCAAAACTAATATTTATCAACTCATCATTACCTTCAGATAAAACAGTAAAATTGCCAATTAAATTCCAAATGCCATCTCCGGCTTCTCCCGAAACTTTTTCCTCACTAACATTTATTAAAGGGTTGGAAGCAACTGTAACGTTGATAGAAGTTTTATTTAAGTCTATCGAATTATCGGGATTTCTCCACGTTACGCTTACGTTTATGTAATAATTTCCAGGAGGAGTAGAATTTGGAACAGTGATCAAGAAAGATTTAAAGCATGAACCACTTTTTTCCAAATCTCCGCATTCCTCCAAACTCTTGTTTGCAACCCAATTGCCAATCAATTCCAAGCTTATGTTTGCTGAGTATGCAGTTCCATTTCCATAGTTTGTTGCGTTTGCCAAAATTTCAAAACTTTTACCCTCTTTCAAAGTTATGTTATAAACGATTGGATTTTCCGGTTCAGCAGAAATCGTTAAGTTTGTTTTTCCAGGTTCTGTAATAAAGCTATCAGAAGCATTTCCAAAATTTCCATTTTTTGTTACATTGCAAATTAAGAAATAAACTCCTTCTTGAGAAGGTGCAGTAAAGTTTATTGAGTAAGTTCCGTTGTTGTAATCAGTTTTGTTTAAGACTTCAAATGAATCATAACTACAATTTATTTCTGCTCCTGCTATCCAAGCATCTTGCCTATAATTTTTGACTTGCAAATTTACAACCACTATTGAATTTACCATAGGTTTTTTGTTTAAAAAGGTTAAGCTAACGTTTAAAATGTCGGTGACGTTAAAGCTATAAACCGTTGAATTTAGGAATTGAAAGTCCTCTGAATAAGCAGTAAAATTGATGTTCCAAGTTCCTATGGTTGCATAATCTGGCAAATCGAATATGTTTGTAAAAACTTTATCGTTAGGTATTTCGTCACCATGGCTCCCATCATCGTAAAGAATTATTGTTAAGTCATCGCTTTTTTCAGAAGTTCCAAAGTCTAATGTCGCATTAATGTACCGTGTTAAGTTGTAAGGATCTCCTCCAGAAACGTTGGCAGTAATTAAAACGCTTTCATTTCTGTTAAAAATCGTTGCATTAGTTGAAGGAGAAATTAAAACATACCAAGTTTCTGGAAGGAATTGCGTTATTATTTCCGGATTTTCAATTTTATTTCTCAGCTCTCTTACTTGCGTATAATCTCC
>CAZPVR010000018.1:0-10787 GCA_964590365.1 uncultured archaeon | reverse complement strand
CGTAAAGCCCCAGGCGGGATTCGAACCCGCGACCTATCGCTTTCCCAAAGATACGAGGCGATCGCTCTACCAACTGAGCTACTGGGGCTTAATTTAATACTTTACAAAAACTAATATATATTAGTTCTGAGGAGTGGTAAAATGAATGAAGCTATGTTTTGGCAGAAAGAGAAGAATGGAATAAAATGCAATATTTGCGTTTGGAATTGTTTAATTCAAAAAGGGAAGAAAGGTTATTGCGAAGTAAGGGAGAACAAAGACAACAAGCTAAATCTTCTAAATTTTGGAAAACTAACTTCAATTGAAACTGTTCAAATAGAAAGCGTTCCTCTATTCCACTTTCTACCATCTTCCCAAACTCTCTTGATTAAATCGATAGGGAAAAACTTAAGAGGCCAGTTGTTTTATGACGATATAATGAAGGAAAAAGGAAGGAAAATCCAAGAAATTTATCCAGACGATTTGGTTGAGGAGGCAGAGAAAAGGAATGTTTCTTCCATAACATTTTCTGGAGATGCAGAAGTTTATTTTGAATTCGCGTATAAAGTTGCAAGATTTGCTAAAAGGAGTAACATATCAACAGTATTTTGTACCCATGGCTATGTGGAGGAAGAGCCTATAAAAAAGATAGGCAAGTATTTGGATGCTGCTTTAGTAGAAATAGTAGCATCGGCAGATCCAGAATTTTACAAAAGGTTTGTTGGTATAGGAGAAGTTTCACCCATCTTCACAACTTTAAAGCAATTGATGAAACAAAGGGTTTTCATAGAGATTTCGAATTTGATAGTTCCAAAGCTTGGTGATAACGTAGAATTTTGCAAAAAGCTTGCTGAATTTATAAATGCAGAACTTGGGCCAGAAATACCTTTCCATATTCTCCAATTCCATCCAGTTTCGGGCTTGTCTGAGCTACCAAAAACACCTCTAAAGGTTTTGGAAAGATGCGTTGAAGAGGCTAGAATGGCCGGATTAAGATACGTTTACATAAGCAACGTAGAAAATTCTTACAGAAATACTTATTGCTATAATTGCAGGGAGCTTTTGATAGTGAGGAAGAAAAGAATTGATTTGAGGCTTAAGGATGATAGATGTCCAACTTGTGGTTTGAAGATAAACATGAGAAAGAAGTAATTTAAAAGTTTAAATTATAATTGATTTGTATGAAAAGGCTATTAACTTTAATTTTTGCTTTTTTACTTTTACCAATTTCTTATGCTCAAGTTCAGTATTATGGCGTTGAAACTTATATAAAGGATGGCAGAGCTTTCACGAAAATAACTGTAACTTTTCAAAAGCCTGTTCAGGAATTTGAAATAGCTATAAAGGGAAAAGTTGAAAATTTAATAGCAACTACCATTGGGGAGGGCATAGGGTGTGATGTAAAAGAAGTTGGAATAAGTTTAATCTCTTGCAAGTTAAATTTAACGCAAGAAAAAAGGAGTATAGAAATAAGTTTTGAAACGAATGATTTTGTGAAAAAATTTGGGGATAAATTTTTGTTCAATGCAGATTTCACTTTGAATCAAGCTATAGATAGCATGTTCGTTTCTGTTAAATTGCCCGAAGGAATGGCATTGGTTGAAGAAAAAATTCCCGGAAGAATTTCTTTTCCACAGAACTCAACCATAATTAGCGATGGAAGACATATAATAGTTAATTGGAATCTTGCTGATTTGGGAGAAAATGAGTCATTAATTTTTCAACTTATTTATGAGCCATTGGTAAAGGAAAAGCATTTTCCATTCTTATACTTAATAGGGTTTGCAGTAGCGATTTCCCTTTTTTCTTCCCTTCTGCTTTACTTCTTTTACTTAAAAAAACCTAAAGAGCTTGTTCTTTCGGTTTTAGACGATTTTGAGAAAAAGGTTTTGAATTGTATAATAGAGGCAGGAGGGGAAATAAAGCAGAAAAAAATAGTGAAGGATACGAATATTTCAAAGGCCAAAGTTAGCAGAATAATAAAAAGCCTGGAGAAAAGAGGGTTAATAGATGTTAAAAGGGTTGGCAGGACCAATCTTATTAGGCTTGTGAAGAAAAAATTCGAGCTCTAGATTATTTTGTAAACTCTATCTCCTTCCCTAACTTTTTCCCCAACTTTCAACCCTATAGAGCTTCCTGCTTTTGCTATCTCTACAGGTTTATGCTCTATTTGCATCGATTCAACTTTCTGCCTAAAATTTGTTGTTTTTCCTTCTATTGAGATTTCATCCCCAATTCTTAGCTCATCTTCAAGCTCTATTACTGCCACACCTATTTTACCATAGTAATGAGTAACTTTTCCAACAAGCTTTTTCTCCTCTTCCATATTTTAATCTTTGTTTTAACTTTTAAAATTATCTCTCTTAATTATTATCATGAAGAAAAGTCCGGTTATTCTTCTTGCCATATTAATTTTTTTCTTATCAAGCGACCCAACTTACAAAATTTCCGGCAAAGCTCTCGATTTTTTTAGTGGTAAAGAAATTGAAGGGAATGTTACTGCAATAATAGTTGAGACAGGAGAAAAAAACATTACTAGCTTAAAAGGAAATTTTGAAATAATTTTAAGCTCGTTGCTAAACCATTTTGATAACAAATTCAGTTTAACCATAATTGCAAATTCTTCGGATAAAATAGGGTTCTCACAGCTTGAGATTGGTTATGGAAATAAAGCCCCTCAACAAGCTGAATGTGAAGTAAAAAAATACTATTTTAAAGGTTTGGCTTTAAGCGAAAACGGGAGCGCTTTAAGCGGAAAAATAACTGTTTTTGTCAAAGATAGAGAAAATTCAACAAGCTTTTCGAACGGAGTTTGGGAAATTGAAGTTTATCCATGCTTGATTCCCGGGGAAATAGCAAACTTTAAGTTCTTTTTAGATTCTAACGAATCAAAAGGATTTTTCTCGATTTATTTGCCCGGAAAGGTTTAATGAAAGATTATAAGGAAAGAAACCCCTTCTATTATAACGAGCAAAAGCAAAATTTGCAATTTCTTTTCATACTCCATAATTTAATTTAAACTTTAAAACAATAATGTATTTCCATAAACTCCTTTTTCATCCTCATAACTTCCCTTTTAACATTTTCTTTCCTTATCAAAACTCTTCTGAAAAATTCAGCAATTTTTTCCATTTCACTTTCTTTCATCCCCCATCTAGTAACTTCTTGTGTACCCAACCTTATTCCGGAAGGATTTTTTGTTGCATCAAGAGCAGAATCAAATGGCAAAGCCATTTTGTTGCAAATTATGTTGGATTCTTCAAGCTTTTTAGCAACTATTTTTCCGCCGCCAAACTCTTTAACGTTAACTATTACCTGATGCGATTTTGTAAAACCATTTTCCTTTCCAAGAACTTCAAACCCATTTTCATTTAAACATCTAGCCAAAACTTTTGCATTTTTTATAGTTTGCTTTGCATACTTTTTTCCAAATTTATCCATTTCTAAAGCTGTTATAGCAAGAGCAGGGAATCTGTGGATATGGGTATTAGAAAGTATACCTGGAAATATTGCCTTTTGAATCTTTCCCCAATCCTCTTCGCTCAAGCTTTCATTCCCTATTATCAAACCTCCCTGAGGTCCTTGGAAAGTTTTGTGAGTTGATGTTGTAATAATATGTGCTCCTTCATCCAAAGGATTTTGGAATTCTCCACAGTAAATTAAGCCAAAAACGTGCGCAGCATCATAAACCACTTTTATTTCTCTATCTATCTGCTCAACAATTTCTCTTACTGGTTGAGGAAAAAGTATCATGGAACCTCCAAAGACAACAATTTTTGGCCTAACTTTTTTAATTAGCTCAACAGTCTTCTCTACGTTTATGTTCATTCTTTCATAATCAAAGTACATGCTTACATCCTTCAATCCCCTTACACCAGCAATTCCGTATCTAGTTGAGCTAACATGTGCTCCGTTCTCCAACCCCAAGCTAACTATTACATCGCCAGGCTTCGCGAAAGCGGTAAAAGCTATGAGGTTTGCTATTGCTCCAGAAATAGGCCTTACGTCAGAATACTTAGTTTTAAACTTCCTCCTAAAAATTTCGTTGCACATTTCTTCTATTTGGCTCGCGTATTTTGTGCCTTGATAATGGCTTTCAATATCATGCTCATTGTACCTTCCTTCAAAATCAGAAAAATAAAATCTTTCAGCAAGAGGAGAAAGAACGCTTTCTGAAGCTACTAAGTTTATGCACTCTTTCCTCCTCCATCTATTCTGAGCTTCTACTATATTTTCAATTTTTTTCCTCATCCTTATCGCAGTAGCTTTAAAAATCCTAATATTGTAAAGAATATTACTGTTGCCATTAAAATTAAAGCTAAGTGAAAGTTATCCATTCCTTTTGTTAAAAGTTGGAAAGCTACGAAAGCCATTATAAAATCTCTTATTAAACCCTTTATTCCCATTCACTTCAACTCCAAAAATCTTCTTTGGATTTCCTTTATCCCAAGTTTTCTACATTCTTCTGGCATAAGGTCCTGCTCAGGGCAGAAGCCTTTCATGCAGCTTGGGCCCGCATTTTCAAATATAGTTGGTGCAACCTTTTTAACAAGCCTGAGCATTTCCGTTGCAACCTCTCTTATTTCCCATTGAGCCCTTTGACAACATCTTAAGTTGAAGAAGTGCAAGAGCTCTCTAGCATTCATGGTAACTACTATATTAGTTTTTGTTGCGTTGGGGAGCAAAAACCTCGCATCCTCGTACTTTATTCCCTTTTTTATATCATCCTCATACCACTTAGCAATTATTTTCATCCTTTCCACGAATTTCTTCCTCATTTCCCCTTCATAGCTTTTTGGAATTACATACCATTCTTCCTTCGTGTCGACTTTAACATACCTTTGACTTTGTTGGGTATAAGAAGCGATTCTATGCCTTACTAGCTCATGCGTTAAGCTTCTGGAAACACCTTCCAACGCAAATGTAAAGGAAACGTGCTCTATCGGAGAAAGATGGTTGTGCCTTATCAAATCCCTAATAATTTTTTTAATTTTCTCTTCTTCCCCTTCCTTCGAATATTTTTCGAAAGTATGGGAAGGGCCTTTTCTTTTAAAGCTTGTAGTTGCGCATGCTGCAACAACTAATTCTGGGTTTGGCGTATAAGTCAATAGTTTAACCTTCATGCCCCTCCCTTAATTTTCAAAAGTATTTCATCGACTTTTTTCTCAAGTTCCTCTATATTACTATCGTTTATTATTAAAAAATCTGCTTTTTCCATGCAATCCTTAACTCTTTGCCCATATTCTGGTTCATCCTTCCCCAAATCCCTTTCATCAATTTCCAAAAATTCCTCCCAAGTTTTTGGATCGTCCTTTCTATTTCTTTTAACCATCCTTTCAAACCTTATTTTTCTTGGAGCATCGACTGCTATTAAGAAAAAATCCTTTCCAAATTTTTTTCTCAAATAATCGACTTCAGCAGGATTCCTTATACCATCTATTATTAAGAATTCTTTATTCCTCTGCATGTAATCAGTTGCCAGTCTTACAAGAATATCAGCTCCATAATTTTTTCTTAACTCATTACCCTTATCCTGCAAAATCTTTCTATCTACTTCTTTCCTCTCGCTTGCTTTTATCACCGAAGAAAGGGAAACAGTATAGCAATTCACTCTCTTACAAATTATTTCTTTTACAGTTCCCTTACCAGAACAAAGAGTTCCTGTTAAGCCGATAACTTTCATTTTATTAATTTTATCGCTCTTATTTTTAAATTTTAAATTCAACTAAACTTTTTTGCTCATTAAAGTTGTTATCTTTAAAGAGAGGAAAAGCTTTTATTCCCAGTTCTTTTCTTATAGCTGAAGAAAGCTCTTTTACAAAACCATGGACGCAATAAACAACTTTTGGCCTAACTTCCTTAACAAAACTCAGAATTTGGTTGAAATCAGAATGGTCGGACAAAGGCAAACCAAACGTCCCAAAATCTCTCAACAAAGTCCATCCAGTTAATACGCAGCTTTTCCATTTACTGCTTTTAATCGAGCAAACAATATTTATGGGCTTAACAAAAATTTCATCATCCTTACCATAATTTAACTTAACACCAAACTTTCTGTAAACTTCAGAATATTTTTCTACCGTTGAGGAAAGCTTCGGATAAATTTTATTTCTGTTAAGAATGGAAATTATTTCTTGAGATTTTCCAAGGGGATAACCGCCCAAATTAATTGAATAACCTTCTTTAAGTTGTTTTTCAATCCAAGAAATCAATTCCTCCTCTATTTTCTCCAGGCTTGGAAACGATATACTTCTTAAGCCAAAGGTAGATTCTATTATCAAGATATCAGCATTCCTTATTTCAATACTTTCGCAAGAAAGGCTTTCCCTTAGCTTGAAATCGCCTGTATAAAGTATGGAAACATCTTTCGTTTCTATTAAAATTTGTGCAGAGCCGAGCATATGGCCTGAGTTTATGAATTCAACTGAAACTTTTCCAAAATCAATTTTTTCGTTTTTTCTAACTATGTTTGCTTTAAAGCTGGGGTCTCTAACCTTAATCAATTCAAAAGTTTCTTGAGTGCAATAAGGTTTTTTAATTATTTCGTATGGCGAATGGTCGAAATGAGCATGGGAAACGAAAGAAGTGAAATCTGAAATTTTTGGGTCCAGCAAAAAAGTTTCTCCGTTCAGCTTTAAACCTATTCCATTCCCGTAAGAAATCTTAACTTCCACAATTTAATTTTAACTTTTCTTCTTAATTTCCTTTTTCAGCTTAGAAAGCTTTATTCTATAATCACAATTCTTGCACTTCAAATTAAATTTTTGATTTATTCCTTTTCCTATTACAAACGGTTCCTCCCATTTCTCCTCCCATTTCCCCTCATACCCACATTCCGGGCATTTAAATTCTATTTTCCCACTTTCTTCCCCAATAAGTTTTAAAATCCTTACCATTCCTTTTTTCTCCCCCTTAGAATTTTCAAGTATCCTTGTAGTTATGTACTCAATCATCACATAGGCCTCTTCTTAGGTCTTAAAGCTCTTGAGCCGCATTTTCTACATTTTACCTTCCCTTCCCTAACTTTTGCAGGGTCAGCCCTCATCTTGGTTTTGCAAACCCTACAAACGAATACCCTATGAAAAAGTCTTTGTATTGCTGCTTGGAACATCCTCTTTGCCATAACATCACTTTAAGAAAAAAGAAAAACAGAAATTTAAATTTTACAAGTCATAGCCCCTTAGAGTTTTTCTTCCGTTTGCTTTTGCTCTTGCTACAGCGCACTTTACTTGGTCAGCCACAATTTTGTCCAATGCTGTGAAGAAATCTGGACTTATCCTAAAGTCCTTTGCTAAGTTTCTTATTGCGGATTTTACTACAAGGGCTTTCTTCTCAGCCATCACTTCACCTCTAATCTTATTTTCAATTGAGCTATTTAAATTTTTAAATGTAAAAACAATTTTGTTTAAGTGGTTTTATGGCTTTAAGGCCTGGAAGAACTGTTAGAAGAAAAGAAAGACCTTATACCAGAATTTCCTATAAAGTACCAAGGAAGAGCTACGTTGTGGGAGTACCTCCACCAAAAATCCATCAATTCGAAATGGGAAATAGGGAAGGAGAATTTAATTTAGCTTTGTATTTGAAGGCTGAAAGAAGCGTTCAAATTAGGCATAATGCCTTAGAAGCAGCGAGGATAGTTGCGCATAAATATTTAGAAAAGAAAATAGGAACATCAAACTATTTCTTAAAAATTTTAACTTATCCTCACCACGTAATAAGGGAAAAGCCTATAGCAACAGGAGCAGGAGCAGATAGATATAGCCAGGGAATGAGGTTAGCTTTTGGAAAGCCAGCAGGAACTGCATGCCAAGTTAGAAAAGGGCAGAGAATAGTTATGATTAAAATTAATAAGGAAAATTTGGAGTTGGCTAAGAAGGCTCTAAAAAGGTTTTCTTCAAAACTACCTACCCCAACATCCATAGAAATAGAAGAAATAGAATGAGGAGAGAAAGAAGAAGAGCTATAGGACTCAAAAATTCGCTTGAAATGAAAAATCCTGTCTTTTGTGTAAAAAAGAGAGAAATTAGAATTAAGATGAATGGAATTATTAAAAATTTTCTTTTCAAGTAATCTTTCAATTTTCCTTTATATATCAATTCTCCTGTTAATTTTTCAATTTTCTTCCCAATTTCATCTTTTTCTTTAGTTAGCTCTCCTATTTCTTCATATAACTCCTTCTTTCTTTCTTCCATACCCCTTACATAGTCCATTTTTCCTTTTAGTACCATTTCTCTTTGAGACTCAATTATATCGTCTATAGCTTTTCTTTTTTCCAGAATTTTCCTTTCAACCTCATAACATTTTGCCACAGCCTCTTCCAACTTCTTAATTTTTTCCTTTTCCATTTACTTTTTCCCCTTCATTTTTTGCTCGATTTCATAAACTAGCTTCTTTGTTTTTAGAACAACGTCAGGATTTACAGAAATGCTATCAATACCATGCTTAACCAAAAATTCTGTAATTTCGGGGAAGAATGATGGTGCTTGACCGCAAATAGAAACTTTAACTTTTTGCTTATGCGCTTCTTTTATAAGAATTCCCATCGCTCTTAAAACAGCCTCATTCCTCTCATCGAAGTAGCCCATGTTTGAAAGCATGGCAGAATCTCTATCAACTCCTAAAATTAATTGGGTTAAATCGTTGCTCCCTATCGAAAAGCAATCAAAATATTTTGAGAATTCTTTTGCTAGCAAAACAACGCTCGGAACTTCTGCCATGCACCAAACTTTAAACTTCTTACTCCTTTTCAACCCTTCTTCCTCCATAATTTTCATAACTTTCTCAACTTCCCAAATAGTTCTAACAAAAGGAAGCATAACCCAAACGTTATCTAGCTTGTATTCCTCCCTAACTTTCCTTATGGCTCTGCATTCTAGTCTAAAAGCTTGCTCGAATTCTTTGCTAACATAGCGAGAAACTCCCCTCCATCCAAGCATAGGATTGGATTCGCTAATTAGTTCATACTTTTCTCCTCCAACAAGCTTTTTATATTCGTTCGTTTTAAAATCAGAAAATCTTACGACAACAAACCTTGGATAAATTGCTTTTGCAACTTGAGCAATTCCTTCTGCAAGCTTGTTTACATACTTTTCTTCTTCACCCTTTTCGATCAAATAGTTTGGATGCTCCTTTATCCATTCAGCTATTATGAATTCTATCCTCATTAAGCCAATTCCCTCGAAGGGCAATTGTTTATACTTTTCTATTTCCATCGGCACGCCAAGATTCATCAAAATTTTAGTCCTAGTTTTAAGCTTTGCCACTTCCTCAGCAGAAATTTCAAGTGCTTTTTCCCTTGCTAGCAATTCTTTAATTTCCCCTTCATAAACAAAACCGTTCCTAGCATCCAAAGTTATTATTTCGCCATCTCTTATTTTTGAAAAAGCATCCTTAGCTCCTACTATGCAAGGAATTCCCAATTCCCTACTTACTATGCTTGCATGGCTGGTAATTCCTCCTTCACTCGTTATTATTCCGCTTGCAATTTTCATGAAAGGCGTCCAGTCGGGGGATGTCATTTTAGTTATCAATATATCCCCTTCTTTCATCTTTTGTTTAGCTTCTTCTATAGAAAGAGCTATTACTGCCTTTCCTATAGCAACTCCAGGAGATGCGGGTAAGCCCGTTAAAATTGGTTTTTGCTCTATCTCAACTTCAGAAACTTTTTTCTCGTAAAAAACTGTTACAGGCCTTGATTGAACTAAATAGACTTTTCCGTTTTCGCTTGCCCATTCAAAATCTTGTGGAAACTTGTAATGCTTTTCAAGTTTTAAAGCTAAATTCCAAAGCTGCTTAATTTCTTCTTCATCCAAGCAAAGCTTTTTCCTCATTTCTTCCGGAGTTTCTATTTCTTCCAATCCACCCTCTTTCTTAACAACTTTCATCCTTTCCTTAGTCCCTATTCTAGCTTCTATAAGCTTTCCGCTCTTCTTATCTATAATATAAGTATCTGGGTTTACTTCTCCGCTTACAACGCTTTCTCCCTGGCCATAAGAAGCTTCAATAACTATTTTATCTTTCTCTCCCTTTGAAGGGTGAATGGTAAATCCGACGCCAGCCTTATACTTTCCTTCTAAATAATCGCTCTTCTCCAAAACCCCCAATTGCTTCTGAACAGGAACCGCAATGTAAACTTTCTCATGCTTAAACCCTTTTTGCTCTCTGTAAAAAGTTGCTCTGGGCGTAAAAAGAGATGCCCAACATTTTTGCACAGCCTTTACAACATTTTCCTTTCCTTTAACATTCAGCAAAGTTAGCTGAAGGCCCGCAAACGAATGGCCTGGAACGTCTTCTGCTGTGGCAGAGCTTCTGACAGCAACGTATTCCTCTTCCTTTCCAAATTTTTTCGACAATTTTTTGTAAGCTTCAACTATTTCCTTCTCAATTTCTTTCGGCATCTTTCCATTTTCTATAAGCTCCCTAATTTTTTTCGTATTCTCCTCCAAGCTTGAAGGGTCGTTGAAATCAATTCTCTTTAAAATTTCTAAAATTTTTTTCTTGAGTTTTGTTTCCCTTAAAAATTTTTTATAAGCTTCTCCAGTAACGACGAAGGCTTCAGGAACCGGTAATTTTGCATTGTACATTTCTCCCAAGTTTGCGGCTTTTCCGCCAACCAAAGGCAAATCTTTTTTGGTTATATCCTTCAGAAATTTGACATACTTAAATCTCATAATTTATTTTTTCTTTTTCCAAAATAAAAATTCATTCAGTAGTTTGAATAATTTTTCCTTTTAACAAGAAAATGAAAAACGAGCGAAAAGGTTTTTTCAAGCAATTTTATAAAGAGTTTGAAGAAGTTAATTTACATC
>CAZPVR010000017.1:0-10960 GCA_964590365.1 uncultured archaeon | reverse complement strand
ATTTTAAGACTTAGTATTCGAAAGTGCCCCCGGCGGGATTTTCAGCTTAGCCTTTGAACCCGCGACCAACGGCTTAGGGGGCCGCTGCTCTATCCAAGCTGAGCTACGGGGGCATTAACTCAATAAGTTTTATGTTTAGCGAACAATTTAAAATTATGGTACTTCAGCTTCTTTTTGGCTTAGCCTTGCTAATAATAGTAATTTACATATCCCTTAAAATTTTTCAGAACATAGTTTTTGGGATAATTCTCGTAATTTTAGTATTATTTGCATCTTATCTCATAATTGGTTCTATTCCAAGCTGGAAGGACATTCCTTTAATAGGAGGATTCCTTCAGAACATAGTCGAAAAATATTTTCCAAAGTTGCACTTTACGGGAGAAGCCATAGGGATAATAAAAGATATGCGTTATAGCCTTGAAATTTTAAGCGTTGAGAGAGATTATGAAGGAAATGTTATAGTAGTAATTGCAAATACTGGAAGAGAAAACATTTCTGGAATAAAAGTTTTTGTTGATGGAAAAGAAGCAAAGATTTTGAACAAACCAAAAGATCCTTTGGCCTCTAAAGAAGTTACAGCCATACAAATCGATTTTAAAGGGAATTTTTCCACAATAGTTGTCAAAGGATTAGAAACTTCTGCAGCATATCCTTAACTTTTATTTCGCATAAAACTAAATTTAATTTGTGGAAAGATGGGGAAAAGGAAGCTTTTAATTCTTTTAATTCTTTTCTCCATATTGGGAATTTTATCGAAAGGACAAAACGATGAATTTGAAATAATACCAAAAACTCTTTATATAAACTGGACTTATAACTATAGCGGTAATGTAACTATAAACTCGAGCGTTAATTACAATTTTTCAGTTACTATAATAAATCATAGCTCTTCCCAGTTCCTTTTCTTCAACTATACAAACCAAAGTAAGCCACAAACGTGTAATAAAATAGAATATTGCATTTGGCCTATAATAGTTAATGAAACAGGCCATTACAGCAATTTTGGAGAAGTCACCACAGAAAAAAACCATACGAACTTTACTTTAATCATAAATCCAGCAAACCATCCTCCAGGAAGGTATTGGGGTTGTTTGACTGTAAATACTTCAAACTCTTCTAAAGTAATAGAGATAATAGCAGATTTGGAGATCAAACCAGAAAATAACACTGCAAATTTTTCTGGAATTTTGCCCTTTAACCCAGAATATCATTCCTTCTATTTCAACACCTCTTCTCTAGAAAATTCTACTTCCTTAACTTTAAAATTCAATTCTTCAAAATGGGCCGATGTCTTTATTTTGGAGGATGGAGAATTAAAAGAAAAGGGCATAGGAGATTCTTTGACTAAATCACTATTTTACCAATTCTTCAGTCCAAAATTTTTGGAGATAAGAGTTTATGGAAATGAAAGTAGTGGAGTAGCTTATGAAGGAAAAATAATTTTATCTACTTTAAATTCAAGCATTCAATCTATTGATTATGGAGAAGTTAACGTTAGCAACTTTACAAAAAAAGAATTCAACTTAACTAATATTGGAAACGTAAAACATGAAAACGTGAGCGAGAAAATATTCTTGTACTACGTTAAAAGGTTTAGCGATTCTGAACCAAAAAACTTCAGCTTTTTAGTTCCAGATTTTGCTTTAAAAATAAAAGCAAGGCTGATTTGGAATGGGAATACAAACTATTCTTTAATTCTTCGCACCCCAAGCAAAAAAGTTTTTGAGTCCGTGAATAAACATCTTTACTCAAAAATAGTTGGAGTTGAAAGAGAAGAGTTTTTGGAAGTAGAGCCCGAAAGAGGTTATTGGGAAATTGAAGTTAAGAATCATTCTTCTGCTTCCGATTACAACTTAACGATTTACCTCCAATTAAATTCAAGCGACTGGTTTTCAAGCAATTTTTCAACTCAAACTTTCAACGAAAATGGAAATTCAGCTTTTGTAGAAATCAATTTCACTGCCCGAAAAAATTCCTTGGATGGGGAACATGAAGGTTATCTGGAGTATTCTGATTTAAAAGATGCGGGAATAAGAATACCATTCAAGTTTAATTTAACAGCACCTATGCTAATAGTAAACAACACTTTAAATTCGTCAACCATAAGAATAACTGAAAATATAGATTCTAATCTAACAAAAACGATTAACGTTTCTATAAAAAATGAAGGAAGTTATGGTATAGAAAATATAGAGATTGTCAATTCATCTTTTTTAAATTGCTCAAGCGACCCGACGAAATTCATAAGGATAAAGGAAATTGAATTTCCTCAAAGCCTTGGCTCAAAGGAGAATTCAACTATAAACATAACTTTAGAAATAAACACGACTGAAACTAATGATACTCCCTGCTTATACAAAGGATGGATTTTTATTTCTACAAATAAAAGTGAATATGCTGCAATACCATACGATTCATTCAACTTAACGTTGGAAATGAACTTAACCAATAAGATAATAGCAAATATTACTGGAATAGAAGGAATGGACGGAGATAATTGGGTTAATTTGTCTTCTTCTCCAGAGAACATGACGGTGAAATATTTAAACTTGTTTTACATAAACGGTACCAAAATCGTAGGGGATAAAATTTACTTTGAAAACATAACTCAAGTAAATCTAAGGCATAAGAATTTAACTTCTTACTTAATTCCTACTCTTAAAATCTTTAAAGTGAATGGTTTTGAAGTTCCGCCTTCTGGAGGGGATTATACCTTTAACTTCACAGTCCCGGAAAATAAGCTTGGTGGAATATATTCTCTGATAGTAAAATTAAAAACTGCAAACGGAAAATTGGAAGGGGAAGCTAGCAATGGTGAAATAGTAATAAACGATAGTGCATTAGTTTTATCTCTAGAAGAATGCGATATATACTATCTTACAGTTGATGAATCAAAAGTTTGTAGAGTAAGAGTTAAAAATTATGGTCCTCTTTCCGTTACGAATGCTAAGCTAAAGTTTATAGAAAATTGTGCACAAATTTCCTCCAATCCTACTGAGCAAACTATAAGCTTAAATGGTTTTGATTATGTGGGGAAAGTTTATAATTTTACTATAAGCGCAACAACAAACGGAACTTGTAATGTATGGATTAACATAAGCAATGCTAAATGGTACGAAGAAAGTGCTCAGAATTTTAACGTGGTAGTAGAGCCAAAGACTCAAAAAGAAGAGGAAATTCCAAGCTTACCATTTTTCGTTCTCGATTTAAAATTCTCTCAAGTTGAAAATTTAATAACGGTTGAGCAAAATTCTAGTAATTTTACTTTAGTGAAAGTTAAGAATGTTGGCAACATAAGTGCTACAATAAACTTTTCCGTTGACGGAATAAACTCAAGCTGGTACAAAATAAATTCAACGAACGCAACTATAAGAGTTAATGAAGAAATTGGGTTCTTAATTAATTTTTCAGTTGGTAGCGAAGAAATAGGAGATTATAGTGGAAGTTTTAATGTTAAAGGGGAAAACAAGCTTTGGGGTTTGTCTAAAGCTATAAGCTCGAATTTCGTTTTAAGAATTTTACCTTCAAACGAAACTAAGAAGTATATGGAAGAAAAAATTATAGGATTGCAAAATAATGCAAGCTTTTTCGCTTTGCAAATAGCTGAGCTTGAAAAGAGGAATTACAATTTAAGTGTAGCAAAAAGCTTAATGCCAGATTTCTTAAAGAAAATCGAGGAAGTAAAGAATTATTTCCAGAATGGAAGTTATTTAGAAGCATATTCTTTGCTTAAAGGATTGCTTGAAATGCAGGATAAAATATATGAGGAAATAATAAATGCAAAGCGAATGGTTGAAGAGGAAGAGGAAAAGAAAATCGCTCAGATAAAAACGAATGTTATCTTGATAATCACTTTAGCTAGCGTAGGCATAGTTTTAACTTATCTTTTCTGGCCTGTAAAACCAAAGAAGTTTTATGTTTTGGAGAAAAAGGCTAGAAGGAAAAAGGCTGAAATTTGGGAAAAACTTAAGAAAAGGTGGGATGAGATTTTTGAAAAAAGGATGAAAAAATGAAATTTTATAGTCTAATACCACCTTTCCTAATATTTCTTTCAGCAGTGCTATTAATTTTTTCTGGCCTTAGTTATGAAAAGGCAATACTCCTTGAAAGCGAACTTTTTTCCAAATTCCTAAGAGATTTAACTAAGCAAAATTTTTTCTATGCTCTAACAGAATTCTTAAAATCGATTCTCAATGAAATAATAATACCTTTAGCACCCTTCTTAATTCTTTGTTCATTAGGGTTTTCTTTAATAATCCTGCTAAAAGACTTAGACTTTAAAATCCTCCTTCTTTTCCAAACCATATTATTCGGTATTTTTCTTCTAATACACCTTTCTATAACATCTTTATTTCTTTACATTGGAATAATAATATCCACTCTAAGCGTTAGGAATTTAAAGAAGGAAATAAGTTTCTCCTCAGGCTCAGAAATCGTGAGCAAATCTTTAAGATGGGTTTCTATCTTTCTTTGCATCGGTTTTTTCCTTAACCTTCAACTAAATTTTGATAATTACTATGCTACAATTTATGAATCTAACATTAATTTTGTAAAATCTTTCCTTCCCGACATAAATGAGCTCATAGAAGCTAGAGCTATTGAAGCTTCTCGATTCATAAATCAAACTACAGATGGAATAAAAAATGCTTTAAGCGAAGCTTACAATAAGCTTGATGTTAGGCAGAAAGAGAATTGTGGATACCTTTTCCAAGGCTTAACAGAAGCGTTAGAAAATTATAAAGCGGAAGCTAATAAAAAAGTTTATGAGGAATTGAGGGAAGAGGATGTTGAAAGGTATGTGGAAGAAATAATTCCATTTAAGGAACTGATTAAAATAACACCCCTTCTCTTAACCTTGCTCCTCTTCACACTTTTAGAAATAATAAGGCCTTTCTTATCACTTATATTTGGCATCGCTTTTTCTCTCACTCAAAAATTTAAGGCTTGATACTCTCTAGAAATAAATTGTAAACGGGCAAAGTAACCTTTGATTTAAAAACTGATTCCAAAGTTGAGATTTCCTGAAAATTCTTTGCTTTAATAACTTTTCCTATAATTTCCCTCGCACTTTCTATAACTTCGCTTGCTAACTTCATATCAACTTTAATGTATCTAGAATTTACCAGTCCAATTATTTTATCTATGTAACTTATTATAACAGCCTTATAACCATCCAAAAATCTTTCCTCGCTTAAAAATGAATTTAAATCTCTTTTAATCATCAATAAATCTTCGCTAAGCTCTTCATCCTTCAGCCTTAGAATTAAATTATCGGAAAAGGAAGATTGAAATTTTTTCGTATCCAGCAAATCTTGAGTTGCTAAGCATAAGCTTATTGGTAAAATATCGTGCATTGTCAACATTTTTTCACTAATTTAATTTACGTTTAAAAATTAATTTTGATATTTTTAAATCATAAAATGCATGTTTAGAAAGTGGTGGAAATGATAAGGAGCCCTATAGTAGTTACAGTAGGTCACATAGATCATGGAAAAACAACTTTGCTAGATGCTATTAGGGGAAGTAGTGTGAGTAAAAGCGAACCAGGACAAATTACTCAACATGTTGGAGCGAGCTATGTGCCTTCAACCACTATTAAAAAAATTTGCTCTGATTTAATTAAAAAGTTGAACATAGAGCTTACTGTCCCTGGCCTGCTTTTCGTAGATACACCAGGCCATGCAGCTTTTGTAACTTTGAGGAAAAGAGGAGGGGCTGTAGCTGATTTGGCTATTTTAGTTGTAGATATAACAGAAGGTTTTAAGGAGCAAACTGATGAAAGTTTAAGGATTTTAAAGGAATATAAAACTCCTTTTGTCGTTGCAGCAACTAAGATAGATAAAATAACTGGATGGAGAAGTTGTGAGAACGCTTGTTTTATGGACAGCTTAAAAGAGCAGACAGATTTTGCAAAGGAGGAATTGGAAAGACTTGTTTATAGATTAGTTTCGCAACTGGCTGAAAGGGGTTTTAATTCTGAAAGATTTGATAGAATTGAAAATTTTACAAAGCAAGTTGCGATAGTGCCTTGCTCTGGAAAGAGCAAAGAGGGGATACCTGAATTGTTAGCAATACTTTGCGGCCTTGCTCAGCAGTTTTTGAAGGAAAGACTTGAGCTTTCAGAAATTGGGAGAGGTACTGTTCTAGAAATTAAGGAGACGAAAGGTTTTGGAACTACTGCAGATATTATACTTTACGATGGGAGTATTAGGAAAAGCGATTATTTAGTTATAGGAGGAAAAAATCCTATAGTTACGAAAATAAAAGCTTTGCTAATTCCAAGGCCCTTACAAGAATTGAGGGTTGAGAAACAATTTAAGAGCATAGAGGAAATAAGTGCTGCTGCAGGTATAAAAGTGGCTGCTCCTAACCTTGAGAATGTTATACCAGGCTCACCCCTTTTAGTAGTAAGAAGGATTGAAGATATAGAGAAAGCGAAGGAGATGGTTCAAAAGGAAATTGAAGAAGTTGAATTTAGAAGCGAGATAAATGGAGTTGTTGTTAAAGCAGATACTTTGGGTAGCTTAGAGGCTTTGATAAAAATTCTCAGGGAGGAAAATATTCCAATAAGGAAGGCAGAAATAGGTAATGTTAAAAAAGAAGATGTTGTGGAAGCGAGCAACGTTTCTGATAGCTTTAGAAGGGTTATACTTTCGTTTAACGTAAAAATTTTGGATGAAGCTAAAAGCTTGGCAAGGGATTTAAAAGTAGAAATTTTTTCTAACAACATAATTTATAGGCTCATAGAGGATTATAAGGAATGGTATTACAAGAAAAAGGAGGAGGAAATAAAAGAAAAACTTGATAAATTAACATGGCCAGCAAAAATAAAAGTTTTACCGGGTTATGTTTTTAGAGCTTCCAAGCCTGCTATATTTGGCATAGAAGTTCTTGCAGGGAAGATTAAACCAAATGTTATACTTTTAAGAAAGGATGGGAAGGAAGTTGGAAGTATAAAAGAGATTCAAAGGGAGGGAAAGAATATACATGAAGCAAAATCCGGAGAAAAAGTTGCAGTAAGCATGGAAGAGCCTACGATAGGAAGGCAAATAAAGGAAGGGGAAATACTTTTTGTGAAAGTTCCTGAAGAAGATTTGAAAATAATAAACTCCGAATTCTCCCATTTGTTAAGTGAGGAAGAGAAAAAAGTTATAGAAGAAATGAAAAGTATTATGGCATGAAATCTTCGATTTTTCCTAGGAATGTCCCATCCAACAAATAAACCTTTGCTTTCTCTATTTCAAAAAACTTTTTTGAAAGCAATGGTGCTAAATTCTCTTCAAATTCTTTGTTCAATGAAATACCTCCAACAAGCTTATTGAAGGATGGAAAAATTATAAGCTTTAAATCCCCAACTTTATTGGTACTATACTTCTCCTTTATAGCTCTTTTCTTCAACCTCCCAACTATCCAAGCTTGCTCTATGGCTTTATAGCCAAAACTATCCTTTATTTCAATCCTAGGATGAACATGTCCCATTAAAATATAATCGCATTCCAGAATTTTCTTAAAGGGCCACGCATGGCCGTGTAAAAAACCATATTTTTTAAGCTTAAATCCTCTTGAAGGGAAAATTTTAATGTTTTTTGGAAGAAGCTTCTCTATCTTACCATCATGATTTCCTTTTACAATGAACAGAGAAACTTTTTTACTCAACCTTTCAAAAAGCTTAGGTATCTCTTTCATTTCTCTGAAACTAATTCCAGGCACTTTATGCTTTATATCTCCAAGAATAACAAGAGTTTTCGCTTTAGTTAACTTCAAAATTCTCTTAATGATTTTATAAAATTTTTCTGCTTGCGAAGGAATTATTATGCCGGATTTAAAAATTTCATGCTCTATACCTATATGCAAGTCGGCTATTACCAAAACTTTTTCCTCTTCTATTAACAAAGCAGGACAATCCTTTACGAACTTTATTCCCATAATTAGTTTTAAGAACTTTAAAAATTAGCTAACTTCAATTACTCTTGTAGGCTCATCCCTTTCCTTATTTCTTTCAAGCTTGTAGAAATATCCGGTTACCGCCTCTTCCAACTTTTCTTCGTGAGAAATTAAGAATACTTGCTCTACAAATTCTCCAACTTTCGTTTTTAGAGTAAAAGCTAAATCTTCAACGGCTTTTGAATCTAAATTGTGAGTTGGTTCGTCCAAAACAAGCCATCTTAGTTGAGGTGCTAAAACTCTGGCAAAAGCTATCCTCAAAGCTAAGCATGCAACGCTTCTTTCCCCTCCTGAAGCTATTCCATCAACGTCAACAAACCTATTGTTTCTATCCTTAAGCTGAAGTATGTAATCCCCTTCTTGAATGTTAAGCCTTATTTCAACAAAATCTTTATAAGGATAGAGAGTTGGCCATATTCTATTCATTTCATAATTTACTGCTTCCACAAATTCCATTCTCATTTGCTCTTGAGTTTGCTTAAGGGCAATTTCAAAAATTCTTAAATCGCTTATTATCCTTTCCAACTTTTTAATTTCCTCCATTTCCTTTTTGGTAGAAATCAATTTGCCCTCATATTCTTTAAGCCTTTCTTCCTTTTCCTTTTGCAATTTTTCTAAGCCACTTATCCTTTCTTCAGCCTCTTTTTCCTTTATAGAAACCTCTCTCAGCTTTTTTTCCCATTCTTCTAAATTTCTTCCACCGATTTTACTCTCAGTTTCATGAATCTTCCTCTCAATTTCCTCTTTTTCTTTCAATAATTCCTCCAGCCTCTTTTTCCTTTCTTTACAATCTTTAAACTTGTATGCTATTATCTCATTTTTTTGAATTTCCTTTCTTATTTCCTCCTTCAAAATTTCTATTTTTTCCAATTCCTCCCTTATCTTCTTTGAATCATTCTCCTTTTCAACAATTTCTTTGCTTAATTCTTCTAAAGCATTTTTACATTCCTCATATTCTTTTTGATTTTCTTCCAAATCCTTAATTTCGTTGGTTATTCTTTCCCTTTCTTTAATTTTCCTTTCTATTTCTTCCAATTCTCTTTCATTTTCTATCCTCTTTTTAATCACTTCATCCAACTTCTTTTTGCATTCATAAATTTCCATTTCCCTCTTCTTTATCAAGCTCTTTCTTGTTTCTTCAGTTAAAGTAGAATCGCAAACAGGACATTTTCCTTCTACGGAAGAAAGCTTTTCTATACTTTCTTTCAAATCCTTTAGCTTGCTTTCCAATTCCCTTGCTTCGCCTATTAGCTGATCATGAATGAGTCTTTTCTCCTTCAACAATTCTTCACTACCCTCAACTCTTAAAATTCCAAGTTCTTCCCTAAGCTTTAGCTTATCCTTAATTTCCCTTTCCAATTCATCTGCCCTTGATTTTAAAAACTTAACCTTTGCTTTTGCCTCAGAAACTGAATAATTCAACCCCTCTAAAAACTTCTTTTTCTCCTTCAATTCCTTTTCTATTTCCTCAACGATTTTTTTACTTTCTTCCAATTCTCTTTCAATTTCTTCTTCCATTTTTCCCTTTATTTCCTCTTCAAGAACGCTCAAGCTCTTTCTTGTTTCTTCTATTGCACTTTCTACACCCCTTTCCTCCCTTTTTAACTCCTCCAAATGAGCATTAAGCCTTCTCAACTCTTTTACTTCCTCTTCCAAAATTTTTCTCTGAGTAAAAAAACCTTCCAAAACCTTTTTAAGCATCTCTTTCTCAGAAATTATCTTATTCAAAGAATTTTTAATTTCCTCTATATTTTTTTCAAGTGATTCCAAATCAACTTGCTCAACAATTTTTTGCTTTTCGCTCTTTCTGTCAAACAATCTGTTTATTAAATTTTTCGCGTTTGCTCTTGCTTCCTCAAACTTATCTATCATTAATAGCTCATCCATTCTTTCTATCCTCTTTCCTTTTGGTATAGTAAGGAAGTAATCCAAAGCATTTTGCTCGGAATAAATTGCTCTAGTAAAAAGCTCGTAATCTACTTTCAAAATTTTTTCTATTTCTTCTGTAACACGCTGAGAATTTGGAGCTTCTATTATATTTCCATTTTCCCTAAGTTCTGAATAAGTTGTACCCTTGCCCCTTTCAATAACTCTCTTAACAGAGTATTCCTTCCCGTTTGCCTCAAAAACTACTTCCACTTCTGCTTTATCCTTTTCAACAGGCCTATTCATTATTATTTCATCCAACTTAATCTTCTTACTTTGTAGATCTGGAAAATTTCCAAAAAGGGCAAAGCAAATTCCGTTTAATACAGAACTTTTCCCACTTCCCATTCCTCCAAAGAGCGCGTTAGTACCGCTTGTAAATTTAAATTCTGAATCCAAATGGGAACGCCAATTCTTGAGTCTAACTATTTTAATCATTTTATCCACCTTTGAAGAACTTTATTTTTAGGTTTTTCCAAAACATTTTGTAAAGTTGTTTGCTCTCCAACTAAAATCTTGAAAACTTTTTCTGTTTCACCTTCGCTCAGCAAATTAAATATACTTTCAAAATCAAAATTAAAGCTAAAACCCAATTCTTCCAAATTTTTTCTCAATATATTTAATCCAATTTCTTCTATCGAAAGCCTTCTTTCCCTTGCTTCCCTTAAAAATTCAACTTTCTTAATCATTTCCTCTTTTTCAAGCTCCTTAGCAATGCTAATTAAAGCCTTTCCAGAAAACTTTTTCTCTATCTCCCTTATTTCCTGATCCGATATTTCTGCTTTCCCAACTAGCTTTATTTTAATCAAAGGTGGTTTTGGTATCTCTTTGCTAATAATCTTTTTTATAACTTCTTCAATTTTCTCCCTACCTTCTCCCCTTTTCAATTCTACTTCCTCGTAGAAAAATTTTCTGTTCTTAGTAAGTTTTTCGAACTTTATTTCAATTTTTTCCTTCAGCTCTATCTTAAAAAAACCTTTTTCTATTAAAGCCTCGTTTTTCTCGAATTGAGTTACTATGGTACTTCCTGGAAAAATTAAAATTGTATCTTCTATTTTTTCCTGGCCTGAACAATGGATATGACCATTTA
>CAZPVR010000016.1:0-11727 GCA_964590365.1 uncultured archaeon | reverse complement strand
AGTATTATTGAATGCTTTATTTATTTAAAAAAGAAAATTTGTTGATAGTATGGATTTCAAAAAAATAGAAAAGAAGTGGCAAAAAAGATGGAAGAAGGCTAAAATTTTCGAAGCGAATAGAAGTAAAAAGCCGAAATTTTTCATAACATTTCCCATTCCTTACGTAAACGGAAGCATGCACATCGGTTCAGCTTTCACAGCTTTCCGTTGCGATTCTTACGCAAGGTTTAAGAGGATGCAAGGCTTTAACGTTTTATTTCCCCAAGGATTCCATGCAACCGGAGAGCCTATACTTGGAGCAATAGAAAGGTTGAGAAAAGGAGATAAAGTACAAGAAGAAACTTTCAAGCTTTATGGGGCTACTCAAAGAGATATAGAGAATTTCAAAAAGTATGGGGCAGAATATACAGCTCTCTTTTGGGCAAAAAGATTTAGGGAGGATATGGAAAAGGCTGGCTTCTCCATAGATTGGAGAAGGAGTTTTATAACGGCTTTAGACGAACATTTCAATAAATTCATAGAATGGGAGTACAACCTGCTTAAGAAAAAGGGATATGTAAAAAAAGGAACGCATCCTGTAATTTTTTGCCCGAACTGTAAAAGCCCAACAGGAGATCATGATAGATTGGAGGGGGAGGGAGAAAGTCCTTTAGAGTACGTGATAATTAAATTTTATTTGGAAAACGGGGAAATTTTGCCTTGTGCTACTTTAAGGCCTGAAACGATTTATGGCGTAACAAATGTTTGGATAAATCCAAACGTAAACTATGTGAAAGCTTTAGTAAACGAAGAAGTTTGGATTTTAAGTAGAGAGGCAGCTCTTAAGCTTGAGGAACAGCTAAAAAAAGTTTTTATTTTAGAAGAGGTTCCTGGTTTCAGCTTAATAGGGAAAGTGGTTGAAAACCCTCTTCTTAAGAATAGAGTTTTAGTCTTGCCCGCAGAATTTTGCGACCCAAAAATAGGAACGGGAATAGTAATGTCAGTTCCTGCGCATGCTCCTTACGATTATATTGCTCTGATAGATTTGAAGAAGGATAAATTGGAGCTGGAAAAATATGGGCTGGATGAGGAAATGATAAAAGAAATAAATCCAATCCCCATAATACGCACAAATGGCTTCGGAGAAATTCCGGCTAAAGAAATTTGCGAAAAACTGGGAGTTCAATCTCAAAAGGAAAAGGAGAAGCTGGATAAAGCTACAGAAATTTTGTATAAAGAAGAATTCCATTCTGGAATTTTGAGGGAAAATTGTGGGAAGTACTCCGGCTTTAAAGTTTCTGAAGTTAAAGAAAAACTCGCTAAAGAGCTTATGAATGAGAAGATAGCTGATATAATGTACGAGCCGTCGGGAAGAGTTGTTTGTAGGTGTGGTACTGAGAATTATGTGAAGATACTTAAAGACCAATGGTTCTTAAGATATTCTGATAAGAAATGGAAGAGTTTAGCTAAGGAATGCTTGGAAAAAATGAGAATAATTCCTGAGGAGGCGAGGATACAATTTTATTCTGTTCTGGACAATTTGAAGGATAAGGCATGCGCAAGAAAAGCAGGCCTGGGCACGAATTTACCCTGGGATAAGGAATGGAAAGTTGAAACTTTGAGCGATTCAACTATCTACATGGCATTCTATACCATAGCCCATATAGTAAAAAATATTCCTCCGGAAAAGGTTAACGAAGACCTCTTTAATTATGTTTTCCTCGGAAAAGGAAAGTTGGATGAAGTAAGCAAGAGAACAAAGCTAAGCAAAAAAATTATAAGCAAAATGAGGGAGGAATTTGAATACTTTTATCCTGTTGACTTAAGAAATTCGGCGAAAGAATTAGTGCCGAACCATTTAGTATTTTACATCCTTCACCATGTCGCTCTATGGAGAGAAAAATATTGGCCGAAGGCCATAAGCGTAAACGGTTTCGTCAACGTTTATGGCACAAAAATGAGTAAATCGAAAGGGAATATAATCCCGCTTAGAAATTTAATCGAAAAGTATGGGAGCGATTTAGTTAGGATTAATATAATTTCTTCAAACGAAGGCTTGAACGATGCGGACTGGAGGGATGAAAACGTGAACGCATTTTCATCCAGAATTCCATTCCTTTTTGATGTAGTTAAGAAAGTAAGGAATGCGAAGAGAAAAGATTTAAAACTTTTGGATATTTATCTTCTTAGCAAAACTCAGGATTTGATAAAGGGAGTTACACAAAGCTATGAAGAGCTTAAGTTTAGGACTGCAACGAAGCTAGGTTTTTTTGACTTTATTAAAGAAATAAAGGGGTATATAGAAAGGAATGGTAGCGTAGAAAATTGCAACGGGAAAGTTTTGAAATATTGTGTTGAAACTTTGATTAAGATGATTTCACCTTTAATGCCCCATTTAAGCGAAGAATTGTGGGAAAGGCTTGGGAAGAGAGGTTTTGTTTCTCTCGCTGAATGGCCAAGGTTTGATGAAAAGTATTACGATAAAAAAGTTTTGGAGCTCGAGGAAATTTTAAAGAGCTTGATTGAGGATTTGAAGCATGTAATAAAGCTTGCTGGGAAAAAGAAAAAATGCTATATTTATGTAGTAAGCGAGGAAGAATTCAATTATTTTGAAGAAGCGATCAGCTTTCTAAAAAAGATTTTTGAGTTTGAAGGAATCAAAATTTTTCTTGCTCACGATAAAAATAGGTACGACCCCAAAAACAAAGCTTCAAGGGCAAAGTACGGAAAACCTGCGATTTATTTAGAAGATTAACTTAGAGCTATAGCCAAAACTTCTACTATTCCGGCAATGAAGAGCAAAATTACGGAAATAGCTAAAAGTTTAATGCTATCCCTCAAGATGAAATAGAACCATTTAGGCTTTCTTCTCGTTAAAGCTGCAGAAATCAAACCTCCGGCAATGGCCCCTATGAAATAAGCAAGGATTTCTAAACTTCCGTGCGGGAAAAAAACCACTACGGCTAAAGGGAACCCCTTTAACCCTCCCATACTTTTAGCGAGCATTCCTATAGCAACTGCTAAAACCGAAGCATTCCAAGCTAAAATGAAAATTGCTCCTGCGCCAAATATGAAGGAGAATAGGAAAGAAAGGAAAAGCACACCCACGTTATTAGAGAAAATTTTGAGGAAAGTATCTGGGGATGCAAAACTCCCCCTTATCGCGTTAATTTCGTTTATCTGGTCTTCGAAGATTTTTTGGTTCAAGCTTTCTGGTAGAATGAGATAGAGCAAAGAATAAGAAAAAGCTATGGAAACGAAAATCAGGGAAAAAATTAAAAGAATGTTTCTATGCCTTTTTATTAAAGGAATGTCTCTTCTGTGCTGGTAGAGCTCTTCTTCCCTTGCCTCTTCATATCTCAATAAATTCAGCATGAAAGGGGTGAGAGCAATTGTTAGAAGGAATGTTGTAAACATCCCAACAGAAGATTCGAAAACCACGAAGGATATGAAAAGGCAGGTTAGGGATAAAGCTATGCCAAAAATAAAAAGAAGGTAAGGCCTTTTTTCCGCAGTTTTTACGGATAGAAGCTTTTCTAGTACCACAAATTAAATTTATAAAATTAAAGTATTAAAGTTAAAATGGTTGAAATGAAGGTTAAAATTCCAACATCGTTGCTAATCTCATCCTTTTTAATTTTCCTCATGGTAGGCTCAACTTTAACTTACTTTTTGCTCCAAGCTTTTAGGCCTGTTGGAATGGTTGTTCTGCCGGAGAAAAACATAATAGATTATGAGCTTTCTGTTGAGCAAGAAAATCTTGCTATACAAAAAGGAAAAACTTTGGTAAAGTTTTATTATTCTCAGGATTGTGAAGAATGTGAACTGATAAAAAATTATTTGGAGGATTTTGCAAGCAAGCATAAAGATCAAATAATTCTCCAAAAAATAACTACGAATTCATCTTACGAAATAAAATTTTCAAGTTTTTTCGGTAAAAGAAGTTTAAAAAACTGTACGGAGCAGGAAATTTTTAAGGCATTCTGCGATTTGATGTTTAATCCTCCGGTAGAATGTGTCAGGCTTGAGTAAGAAATTTGTAGGAATAGATTTAGCCGGAAGCGAAAAAAGAGAAACGGGTTTCTGTATACTGGATGAGAAATTAAGAGCAAAAACAAAAATTCTTTTTACTGACGAGGAGATAATAGAGGAGGTAAAGAATGCTAAGCCGGAAGTTGTTGCCATAGACGCCCCTTTAGCTCTTCCAAAAAATAGGCCGGGGCTGGAAAAAAAGTATTCAAAGTTAGGGCATTTCAGGGAATGCGATAAAGAATTGCTGAAGATGGGGATAAAATTTTTTCCCATAACTTTAGGCCCTATGAGGAAGTTAACTGAAAGAGGAATAAAGCTTAAGAATAAAATAGAAAGGAGTGGTTTTAAGGTCATAGAAACTTATCCCGGAGGGGCTCAGGATATTTTAAAAATTCCACGGAAAAGTAATTTGAAAAATTTGAAAAAAGGTTTAGAAAAACTTGGAATAAAAGGTTTGAATGAAAGAATGAATGAGCATGAGTTGGATGCAGTTACTTGTGCTTTGGTTGCGAAGATGTATTATGAAGGAAATTATTTAGCTTTAGGTAACAAAGAAGAAATTTTACTCATACTACCCAAAAGATTTTACTAAATATGGTTCGCATTCGTTTTCTAAGTTTTTGCATGAAGGAGGGGGTGAGCAAGAAGAGGAAATGAAGTTACATTCTACACTACACTTACAAGTTTCCTCTGGAATGTATACGTCTTGAGGAAAATTATTTATATAACACTTGTTGCACCAATTCGCGAACATATTCTTACAAATTTCACAATTCATAGGTTTAGGGGAAATGTATTTTGTATAAAAAATTATTCCGGCTGCTAGGGTAATTATAGCTAGAATTAAAGCCAACATTTTATCCCATGCGATGCTCATAAATTATAATTATTATGAATTCCAAATTAATCTTATGGAAGTTGAGAGAATAGAGACAGGAATTCCTGGTCTAGATAGGTTAATAGGAGGAGGATTTATAAAAGGCTCTACAGTTTTGCTTTGTGGAAGTACAGGAACAGGAAAAACTATATTTTCTTGCCAATTTATTTGGCACGGCTTACAAAAAGGCGAAAACGGAGTTTACTTAACGCTCGAGGAAGATAAGGAGGATATAATAAAATGCGCTCAAGACTTCGGTTGGGACTTTAAGAAGTACATACAAGAAAAAAAGTTGATAGTAGAATCGATTTTTCCTTCAAGCTTAGAGGAAATAAAAGATACTATAAGGGAATTGATTAAAAGAGTGAATGCGAAAAGGTTTGTTCTAGATAGTTTAAGCGTAGCAGCAATGGGATGGAAAGAGACAGAGGCAATTCCGATAATAAGAAGGGGTATTTTTGAACTAGCAAAAACCTTAAAGGATTTAAAGGTGACCAGCATTTTAATAAGCGAGATTCCAGAAGGCGAAAATAGGCTTAGCAGATTGGGAGTGGAGGAATTTGTTGTTGATGGTATAATTAAACTTCATTATCTAGAATTTTCTATGGGTAATGTACCGAGAAGCTTGATAATAAGGAAAATGAGAAGAACTTCCCATGAAACAGATATATTTCCCTTCGAAATTACTAGTAAAGGCATAGTTGTGAAAAAAGGCTAACGTTAAAATTTATTAACTTTATTCCTTATTTAATCATATGAGTTTAACATATCTAGTTCAAAAATTGGAGAAGGAAAGGAAAAGGATAGAAAAAATAGATTTTATTTTTAATGAAGTAGTAAAGCCTGTTGTTTTCGAATGGGGAAGGAGGAAAGGAATTTTATACTCAAACCTTTTTGAGGAGTTCAAAAATAAAACTCTCCCTATCTTTAAATCTTGTATAACAGCTTTGTATTTCCTTACACCATCAACAGAAGAGGAGAATAGGGAGTACATAAAAACTTTAGATGAAAAAATAAACGAAGCATATGAAAGAGAGAAATTAGAGAGACCATTGGTTGTTAAGTATTGCTTTGAAATAGGAAATGGTTTAATAAACTTAGGCTTCAGGAAAATTCTTAAAGAATATTTAGATAGAAAATCTAAAAATCTGGGGTATGAAATAGATTTCATAAAGAAAGATGTAGGATTCGCTCTTAAAAGGTATATAGAAAGTTACTGTAGAAATTTGAACGAAAAACAAAAAAATTATCCTCCCAAAGGAACTTACGATACAAGCCCACTAGGTCAGGCTGAGCTTAAGTTCGCTTTTGACGAAGTAATTAAACTCAATACTCCGCTTAAACCTACTTTACCTTTCTTAAATGAAAGCAACTATCATTCGATAGGAGTTGAAAATAAAAGTATTCTATTTTATGTCTCAGAAAAAATGGATCGTGCTTTGAAAGATTTGGAAAATTACATTAAAAAGCATGGAGTAGGTCCACTTTGCTATCCAAACCTCTGCGCTGAATTTTTGCTTGGGAGAAACTTTGATGCAGCTTATACTTATCTTTCTATGATAGGCTATTTAACCATTCCTTCGATTGAAAGAAAAGAAAAGGAAAAAACATTCTACATCGTTTAAATTTCTAGATCTTCCTGGAGTCCTATGAATTGAATTATTTTTCTAAATTCATTCTCCAATCTATCTTCTTTCGCTTCCTCTTCATTAACTATGTATACTTCCCCAAAATTCTCTTCTCTAGGAAGTTTTTTTCCATCAATCTCCTCCCATTCGATTGTTGGCTTATATTGTAGAATTTTTTCAGGAGGCATGGTATGAATAGACGATTTCCTCAAATTCTCTACAATACAGGGTACTATTTCTCCTCTTTCCTTCGCGAATTCTAATCTGTAGCCTATAGTGCAATAGCAACATTCAGGAAGGCTAGAAAGTTGTTTTTCAACTTCTAACTTTATCTTTCTCAATTGGCTTGGAGAACATTTTAGTTCTAACTCATAGATTTCATTTATATTATACCACAAAGTTATTTTTCTCTCCTTAGCGTAATTGTTGATTTGCTGGAGCATTTCTCTTATTATTTCATGATTTTTATTTACTTCCTCTTCACTCAGCATATTTTTCCAAATATTTTTAATATGTTTAAATTTAAATACCTTATTATTTTTAAGAATTTTGCATTATTTTTTTAAAATTTTAAGTTAGCTTCTTTAGGCCTTGCCACCATTCGTTCGAATTTACTTTTTCCATTTCTTCCAGCAATTTTTTTGCTGATTTTGTTCTAAGTTTTAAAGAAACATTTTTAATCCAATCTTTCGCATACTCATAACCTTTTTCATAAAGCTCTTTGGCCGTTGCAGCAACTTCTAACAAATCAGCATCCCTAGCTATAATGCCAGCTTTTGTATTGCCCATCCCCTTTTTCCACAAACCAAAAATTTCTAATCCAATTTTTCCCAAAATTTCAGTCTGCTCTTTAACAGCCCTTTCCTTTTCAGCCTTTACATAACGATTGGCAACTTTATTTATATCCCCTATTCTGCATTCGTCCAATTCATGAAATACTGATAAAGTACAAACCTCAAAAGGGTTTGGATACCTTTCCATAATTGCTAGAACAAAAGCTATTTGAGCTGCTCTTAAATTGTGCTCAGCAACACTTTCACAATCCTTAATTCCCAGAAGCTTCCAGCCTTGACGTTCTACTCTTTTAAGCTGACCAAGCTCAAAAACCCATTTCCAGAAATTCTTAAGTTTCATAAAAATTAATATCTCAAGGAAGCTTTAAAGCTTATTCCTCTTTTTTTAAGATTCTCGATCACGAAAGGATAGGCTTCTAGGTATTCTTCTTCTATTTCCACTCCCACATCCTTAATTTTTTCCTCAATTTCTTTCCTATGCGAATAGAAAATTTCATGCATTATAGCAGGCCAGGCTTCTATCCCCAAATCTCTTAGATTCCTTAAAGCTATTAAAGGCAATTCAAAAAATTTTCCTTCAGCTCCCGATATTTTTTCAAAACTATCTTCATCCCATCCTTTCAATGAAATTCTTACAAAAACAGGGAATTCTGAAATTTTTTTGCAGAATTTTTCTTCATAACCAAGCATTATCCCATTAGTTTCAAGTATAAAAACAGCTTCAGGTTTAAGTTCCAGAATTGTTTGAATAACTTTTATAAGATGGTTGAAAGATTTTTCTCCCAAAATTGGCTCGCCACCGCTTATCCTCACCCTTTCCAACTTCCTTCTTTCCATTATGCTAATAATTTTATCACAGGCTTCTTCGGGAGAATAAAAATTCCCATAATTCTCTGGTTTTAAATTCCTAAAGTAATTCCAGCAGTAAGCGCAAAGTAAGCAACAGCCTATAGTATCTAAGGTTGCAATCCCTCCATAATAGCGTGCAAACCTAAATCGATAATATTTCCTTTTTCCGTTCTTAACAACAATTCTTTCAACATCCTTTGCCCTTTTTATAGGGTTGAAAGGTAGCATGATTATTTTAATAAGTTGTATTTTTTAAGGTACTTATAGCAGTTCTCGCAAATGAAAAAATTGTTTAATCTTTTTGAATGAATTTGACAAATGGGAATTCTACAATTGTTACATATGCCAACAGCCTTTCTTCCACATCCAGAGAAAACGCATTGTTTTTCCACTTTATTCATAATTTAAACTTATTTTACTTACTTAATAATTTTTCAATTATCTCCTTCATCTTTAAGCTATCCTGCTCTAAAACAGGACTTTCAGATATTATCGTGATTTCAAAATCTCTTTTAATAATTTCCTTTGCAAGAATTTCGAAATCCGGTTTTTTCGCTTTTAACTCTAAATGATATCTTTCATTACCTCTCCCTATTCCAGCAGAAGAAAATTCAACACAGGTGAAATGGGTATGAAGGCTTTTAAGCTTTAATGGTTTTAAAGAATCAAAAATTTTCGAATAATCTATAATTCCTCCCTGCCTTGCATAAATATGGGCAAAATCTATTACAGGAACACAATTTTTAACTTTTTTGCAAATTTCTATTATCTCATCCAAACTACCGAAAGTTGATTGTTTTCCTGTTGTTTCCAAACCAAGCTTAACCTTTCTTATTCCCAAACTCCTCATTCTATCGTTTAAATCCGAGCATCCTTCCTTAACTTTTTCCAAGGCCTCTAAAGGAGAAAGTTTTCCATAAAAGCCAGGATGGAATACCACTACTTCTGCTTCCATTGCTTCTGCTCTTTCAGCAGAATCCAATATCATCTTCTTCGAATTTTCAACTTTTTTATTATCGGGAGAGCATAAGTTTATGAAATATGGGGCATGAACAGAAAGCTTTACGTTCAGCTCTTTTGCATTTTCTCCAGCTTCCTTTGCAGCCTCTAAACTCATCTTAACCCCCCTAACGAATTCAACCTCCATAGCATTTAATCCAAGTTCAGAAACGGTTCTTATTCCTGCTATAGTACTCCTTTCTTTACAAATAGTTGGTACTCCAGCAGGACCCAAATAAACTTTCATCTTCTCAAATAATACTTTTGAATTTAAATATTAATTAGACAATTAAGCTAAGAACAATTTCTAAAATTGCTATGAGAATGCAGATTAAAATTACGTGTTCTGGCTTTATTCTTAAATATTCCTTTCCTTCTTCAGAATATCTTAGTAAACCTCCAGTACCGGTTGGAATATAAATTCTATCTTTTCTTGCCATACTCTCTTTTTCGCTTTTAAAATTTAAAAAATTTTTTAATCAAGTTTAAAATGATGGAAAAGGAAAAAATGGAAATACTTTACTCTTTCGCAAAAGATTCGAGAATAGTAATGATATTCAATTATGTAAGGCAAAGAGGTAAAGTCTTTTTGAAGGACATAAAAAGTTTGGGAATTGGAGGGAACACAGCTATAGTAAAAAGGATAAATGAGATGGAAGAGTACAATTTGATTGAAGTTAAAAACGCGAGAGAAGTTGTGCCTTCTTCTACATGGAACGCTCAAATTATCTTGCTAAAAGAAAGCGAGGAAGCAAGATATTTTAAAGAAATTCTGGAGAAATATACTAGACGGCAAAATCCTCGATTTTATGCTTGAATTGCGAATCAGATTTTATCTCTCCCCTAAACTTTAAAATTTCTCTTGCTAAGAGCCAGAAAATTGTTGCCAGGGCTTTCTTCCCTTTATTATTAGCTGGTATTACTAAATCTATATTCCTAACTGTATTGAAGCTATTACAAATGGCAACTACTGGAATTCTTGCCTTTACGGCTTCGTCAACAGCTTGCTTATCTATTAAAGGGTCTGTAACAAGAACAACATCAACATCCTGGTATTTTTTGTAGCTAGGATTAGTCAGGCTTCCTGGCATGAATCTTCCTGCAATAGCATAACCATTAACTACTTCAGCAAATTTTTTTATTATGTTATGGGTTACCAAAAGTCTTCCAGCAACCAAAATTTTTTTCGCTCTGCCCAAAAATTTTGCAGCAACCCTAATTCTTTCGTCTATAACTTTTAAGTTAAAACTCGCAACACCATCGCTCCTAACTTTATAAATGAACCTTTTCATGTCCTTAGTTCTGCTTTTCATTCCTATGTGAACTCCTGATGCTAAATACTTCTCTTTTGAAATCAAGAGCCTTGGCATAAGAAGAATTTTAAGTTTTAAGATTTAAAAATTTAGCCTATGTAAGTTAATCTTTCCTCCTTAGGCTTTTGTATTTTAAGCATTTGAGAAATCGCTTTTTCCTCAACACTTTCCAATTTTTTAATGAATTCTTCCATCTCCTTAACTTTTCTCTCAATCTTCGATGTATCTATATTTATGTTCAAAATCTTAATCAGAACTTTAAGTACAGCTTCCGCACTCTTATGGTCAGGAATTATTGGCAGGCCGGCTGTTTCACCGAGCAAGCAAACTCCTTTTATGCCATAATACTTACCCAGTCCTATTAAAAGACCAGAAGCTCCTACTATAGTACCTACTTTACCGCTTGAATTAAAATCTATTCCGTACTTAGCATACTTTTCTACAAGCTCCGGATGGCTTACAGCACCAACAACTTTTGGTTCTTTAACATGTTCTCCTATACTCAATCCTCCTAGGGTAAACATTTCTCTAACTCCAAACTTTTTTATGTACTCCAATATAGTTTCAACTATTTCATAATGCCCTTCTTGTGTCGTGCTTTGGGAATCGCCTATGAGTATTATTAAATCTCTTTGATTTTTTTTCTTGGCCTTCCAGTAATAGAACTCATTTTTTAAAACGTGGGAAGTGCTGTTTTGGTGGAGTAGTATGAAAGGCATGAAGTGGGAGGAAAGCAATTCCGCAAACTTTGTTGCTTTTAATTCTTCAGCTAAGTAACCTGCTGCGATTCTTCCAACATTTCCTACGCCAGGCAAACCTTCTATAAAAATCGGATTTTTAAGCTTTGGCCTTTCAAGTTCAATTATTTTCGTTACCATTTTCTCAATATTATATTGATTTAAATTAATTTGTAGTTTGTGGAGCCAATTTTTTCTTTAGAAATCATCTCCATTTTATCATCTTTAAAAACCCATATGCCATATAAGGGTTTCCTTCTTCCATCACCATACCCTTCTCTCCAATACCCTATTCCGAAGGAAATTTCATTTAGCTTATAAACTTTTAACCATCTAACTTTTAAAGGCTCTTCAACCATCATAATTTTTGGCTCTATGGATGAAATTTTTTCAAAAGGTATTTTAAAAATCTTAGAAATTTCTTTTAAAGCCTCTTCTTCCGATAAAAACCCTTCTTCCACGATTAAAAAATGTTACTATAAGCTTAAATTTTTGAAAGAATCTCTAGATAAGAAAACA